>JBDSAR010000426.1:0-3085 GCA_039922035.1 Chthoniobacteraceae bacterium | reverse complement strand
TATGTCACCGGGCAGACCATCGAGATCAACGGAGGCTGGCGCGGCTAATCATGCGCGCCCCAGCGATCCGCGCGACTGCCGATGAATCCATCGCCGCCATCCCGAGCGGCGCGACAGTGGCCGTGGGCGGCTTCGTCGGCGCGGGGCATCCGGAGTTGCTCACGGCTGCGCTGGAGCGGCGCTTTTTGAAAACGGGCACGCCTCGCGATCTCACGCTGTACTACTGCGCGGGGCAGGGGGATCGCGCGGAGCGCGGGCTGAATCACCTCGCGCACGCGGGTCTGCTCAGGCGCGTGATCGGCGGCCACTGGAATCTCGCGCCAAAGCTCGGCACACTCGCGCTGGCGAATGAAATCGAGGCCTACAATTTTCCGCAGGGTGTGCTCAGCGTGCTGCTGCGCGAGATTGCGGCGAAGCGGCCCGGACTGTTCACACAGATCGGGCTGAACACATTCATCGATCCTGCTCAGAGCGGCGGGCGGCTGAACGCGCGCACGACGGAACCGCTCGTGGAGCGCGTCGAGATCGATGGGCAGACCTGGCTGCGCTACAAACCGGTGCCGATCCATGTCGGTCTCATCCGCGCGACGCACGCGGATGCGCGCGGCAATCTCACGATGGAAAGGGAGGGGCTGATTTCCGAAGTGCTGCCGATCGCGCAGGCGGCGAAAAACCACGGCGGCATCGTGATCGCGCAGGTGGAAAGCATCGTGGATCACATTGCTGATCCGAAGGCCGTGCGGGTGCCGGGCATCCTCGTGGACTACGTCGTCGAGAGCCGCGGCGTGCATCATGATCAGACCTTTGGGACCGCATTCACGCGCGACTTTGTGGTGACGAAGGACGGCGAATTCACGCTGCCAGGGATGCCTTTCTCCGAGCGGAAAATCATCGGCACGCGGACGCTGCGGGAAATCCGCACGGGCGACATCGTGAACCTCGGCATCGGCCTGCCGGAGAGCGTGGCCATGGTCGCGGCGGAGACCGGGCGGCTCGCGGATTTCACGCTCACCGTCGAGAGCGGGCCGACCGGCGGCGTGCCGGCCTCGGGGCTCAGTTTCGGGTGCAGTCATTTTCCCGAGGCGATCATCGATCAGCCGTCGCAGTTCGATTTTTACGATGGCGGCGGGATCGACGTCGCGGCGCTTGGCGCCGTCGAAGTGGACGCGGAAGGCAGCGTGAACGTCGCAAGTTTCGCCGGGCGCTTCGCCGGAGTCGGCGGCTTCGTGAACATCGCGCAGTGCGCGAAGCGGCTCGTATTTTGCCTCACGCTGCGGGCCGGTGAACTTGAAGTGGCGATGGAAAGCGGGCGCCTCGTCATCGTGAAAGAAGGCCGTCACCCGAAATTCGTGCGCACAATTTCGCATGTGTGTTTTCATGGGCCCACGGCGCTCGCGCGCGGACAGGAGGTGCTTTACGTGACCGAGCGCGCGGTTTTTAAACTCACGCCCGGCGGACTGCAACTCACCGAGGTCGCGCCGGGCATTGATCTGCATACGCAGGTGCTCGCGCAGATGCAGTTCTCGCCTGCGATTTCTGATTCACTGAAACCCATGCCGCTATGAAAACCGTCCACATCATCGAGGCAAAACGCTCGCCCATTGGCCGCTTTGGCGGCGGCTTGAAATCACTCAGCGCGGCAGACCTCGCGTGCGCCGTCGCCAGTGCCGTGGTCGCGGAAGAACTGCGCGAGCACATCGGTCAGGTCATCCTCGGCCAGGTGCTGCAGGCGGGCAGCGGCATGAATGTCGCGCGACAGGCCGGGCTGAAGCTCGGCATTCCGCAGCACGTGCCAGCATTCACTGTAAACATGGCGTGCGGCTCCTCGCTGAAAGCCGCCGCGCTCGGCGCATCCGCCATCGGGTGCGGTGAAAGCGATCTCGTGCTCGCCGGCGGTGTGGAATCCATGAGCCGCGCGCCGCATTACGCCACGGATGTGCGCTGGGGAAAAAAGCTCGGCGGCGCCGCGATGCTAGATGCGATCCTCGTTGACGGCCTCACGGATCCCACGCTGAAAATCGGCATGGGCGAAACCGCGGAGCGCATCGCGGACAAACACGGCATCACACGCGGGGAGCAGGACACCTTCGCTGTGCGAAGCCAGAGCAGAGTGTGCGCGAACCGTGATGCCTTTGCACGCGAGATCATCCCGGTGACTGGGCGTGACGGTGTCATCGCGCAGGACGAGCACCCACGTGCGGAAACCACCATCGTGACGCTCGCAAAACTCACGCCAGCATTTCGCAAGGACGGCACCGTCACCGCGGGCAACGCCTCCGGCATCAACGACGGCGCGGCGATGGTGCTGCTCGCGAGCGACGAAGCAGTGCGAGCGCACGGCCTCAAGTCGCGCGCGCGGATCGTCGCATCCGCCGCAGTCGGCTGCGATCCGGCGGTGATGGGACTCGGACCGGTCGGCGCGATTCGCAAGCTGTGCGACATCTCGGGCTGGAAACTCGGAGACGTGGACGCCATCGAGATCAACGAAGCCTTCGCCGTGCAAGTGCTCGGATGCGTGAAGGAACTCGGAGGGGACATCGAAAAACTCAACCAGCGCGGAGGAGCGATCGCACTAGGTCATCCGATCGGCGCAAGCGGCGCGCGCGTGCTCGTGACGCTGCTGCACCTCATGGAGGACAAAAACTTCAAGCGCGGCATCGCCAGCCTGTGCATCGGAGGCGGGATGGGGATCGCGATGGCTGTGGAGCGGTAACGGTGCGAGGCATTCGCTTCCCGCCCGTCTCGCGCACTGCCCCCACAATGGGTCGCTGATGTTTTGAAACCGGGGCGCAGCGCAATCTGCCTTGGGTGTCTAAGCCACTTGGCGCAGCGCCTCGATGGGCTTCATCGCCGCCGCCTTGCGGGCGGGGTAGAGGCCGAAGACCATGCCGATGACGACGGAGATTCCAAATGCCACGGGAAGCGACCAAGGGACGACGATGGGGGTCATCGTGCGTACGGTGTCGGGCAGCGCGCTCATCGCACGCGGGAATGCGCTGAGGAGCAGCTTCATCGTGAGCGCGAGCACGGGTGTGCATGCGAGGCCGCCGATGATTCCGGTGAGGCCGCCGGAGACGGAAAGGGC
>JBDSAR010000425.1:0-2296 GCA_039922035.1 Chthoniobacteraceae bacterium | reverse complement strand
CGGACGCTGGCCATGGTTCCTCGCCATCCCGCGCGGACCGGAGACTCCGCTCTGGAGCGCATGGGGCGTGCTGGCGTGGCTGAGTTTCTGCGGCGTCCTTGCCGCGCTCGTGGCGCAGCACCGTCGGCAAACCGCCTGACCCGTCCGGGAGCTGCGAAAATGGCGGTCGAATGCCCGGTTCCTGCGCGGACTCTCACGCCGAATTACAGCAGGCGTTCGAGTCGCAGGAAGAGACTCGGCGCGAAGCTGGCCGGGATGGTGACGCGGCAGAGCAGGCGGGACGTCGGAGTGCCATGACAGGCCGGAGGCCCGTCTTCCGACGCGGCATTTGTGTCCACATGGTTCCTTGCAGAGCAAGCTTGAGACTCCCCTCCTCCCGCCGATACTCGCCCACCGTGATCACCTCGCCGAAACTGAGCTTGCCCCGGTTTGGTGGACACCCTGAGGGGTGGAGATTGGAGTAGAAAATCCTCGGGGCAAGCCCCGAGGCATTATCAGAACAATCCCAAATCCAACTGCCGTTTGTGCAACTACAGATAACTCGCTCCCTCCCCCTGTCGTGCCACATATGCGGCGATCACACTTTCGCTGTCGTGCTGCCCGACCGTGTTCACAAAATACCCTTTGCCCCAGAACTCCCCGCCCCACATCTGCCGCTTCACTTCCGGTGCCTTTGCAAACACCTCCCGCGCGATCACACTCTTCTCGGTCGTGACGATGCGCGTCGGGCTGTCGGTCGGCACCGACTGGATCAGAAAGTGCGCGTCGTCTCGGTCCAACCCGATCTCCAGAAACTCAATCTCCCAGCGCTTCTGGATCTCCACGCACGCCCCTCTTAACACCTCGTCCACATGCGCGCTCATCACCACTCGCCGATACTTCGCCGCACACACCGGACGATCCATCACCACAGATACGTTGTGACTCTTGTGGATTTAGCGACTTTTCATCCCAAACTCTTTCCCCTTTCCAAATCCACGCAAGCCAAGCCGAAGCAAGCTTCGGGGTATCAGACCCAACGGGAATGAACCGCGTCACGGACCCGGAGGCTCGTCGTCGTCCTCGAGTTCGTCCTCGATGCCTTCCTTGATGCTCCGCGAAAGGAACGGACGAAGGAAGCCGTAGAGCAGATACACGAGGAAGATCACCGCAGGCATCCACTGGTAGTACATCACCGTGAGACTGATCGAGAGGACGATGGCGACAAACTTCGGGATGCTGCGCGTCGTGCGCCAGTTGATCGCCTTGAAACTCGGATACCGGAAGCCGCTAAACATCATCCACGAGAGGAAAACGAGCAGCGGCGGCAGCACCCATTTTGTGAGGCTGTGCTCGAGACGATCATCATTCAGCCACAGCATGAAAAGCGTGATGCTCGCGACGAGGCCCGCCGCCGCGGGAATCGGGAAGCCCTTGAAATCCTTGCCCGCACCGGGCACGCCCGACGCGGCGATGCAGTTGAACCGCGCGAGCCTCAGCGCGCCGCAGATGAGATAGACGGATGCGACGAGCCAGCCGAGCTTTTCAAAATCGCGAAGCACCACGCGGCTCACCATCAGCGCAGGCGCGACGCCGAAGCTCACGATGTCCGCCAGCGAATCGAACTCGCGGCCAAACGCGCTGTCCGTCCCACCGAGTCGCGCGAGGCGTCCGTCGAGCAAATCGAAAATGCACGCGGCAAGAATGCACCATATCGCGGTCTTGAAATGCACATTGCCCGCATCGAGCGCGCGCTCGGTCATCATCGCCTGCGTGGTGCCGACGATCTGCGCCGTGCTCACGGCGAGAGCGCCCTGCACGATTTTCAGCGTCGCGAGGAAACCGCAGAAGAGATTCCCTGCCGTCATCAGATTTGGCAGCAGGTAGATTTTTGGCGAGCCGTCCTCGGCCATGTCGGATGGCTTTTGTGCGCTCATGCGAGCAGGGATGGCAGTGCATTCGTCGGGACGATACCCGGGTCCGGCGCGGCGAGGCGCGCGATGATGCTCGTGCAGCCTTCCACGCGGTCGCCCACTTTCACGAGGATCTCCGCATCGAGCGGCAGATACACATCCGTCCGCGAGCCGAAGCGGATCATGCCGAAGCGATGCCCCTTCTCCACCGTCGCGCCGACCTTGCTCCACGGCACGATGCGGCGGGCGATGGCCCCGGTGATCTGCCGCACGACGAGCGTCGCCCTTTCACCGGCAAAGGCCCACGTGAGCGCCTCGTTTTTCTGGTGGCAGTACGGGTCGCGGGCGTCGAGATACGTGCCGGGGTGGTGCTTGGAATAAATGATCCGCCCGGCGATCGGCGC
>JBDSAR010000424.1:0-2668 GCA_039922035.1 Chthoniobacteraceae bacterium | reverse complement strand
TTCGCGGCGAGTTTTGATTGGGACCACTGGCGGGCGTACCGGAGTCGCCTCACTTGAGGCCCGATGATGTTGTAATATTTCATAAGTTTTGTGCCTTTCTTGGCGCAAAACTAGGGATCTTTTTTTGCAAAAGTGGCTCCGCATACGGAGCATCTTTTCGCGCGCGATCCCGCAAAATCGAGCGGGCTCCCCTCAGTCCGCGCGGCTCAGTCGAAGGCGTTCACCGAACCTTCAAACCCATCTCGGGCGATTCCCCCTTTCCATCGTTCTGCGGAATTCAACAACCCGAAAAAAAGTAACCCGAAAAAGTAACCCGCCACGAATAAATGAGACTTTTCCAGACCAGTCGCGACCAAGCGGCACCGCGCTAAAAACCGTTTCTACAGAGTCCGCGACAGGCGAGGCCAGCCGTGTCCACATGAGTCCATCCCGCGCTTTCGATTTAGAAGACCGCTGCTCTATCCAGTTGAGCTACAGGTGCTTTACATTGAATGCCAATGTTTTGCGAAGTTTGTTAAAGGCGCTATTTTCGTCCAGGTAATCCCGTCGTAGTGACCCGATGGCCTGATGCGCGTTATCACCAGCACTCCAGTTCTCCGAAAAGTTGCAGAGTGTTTGGTTCGGAATTAGCACGGCACCCACTTTGCCCTGCTCAAGGTCAGCCGCAAGCAAATCAAGCGATCGCGCAGTCGGTGACTTACTTCCGGCATCATGAGAAAGGGCATTCTCTCCAAACGATCTTCATGCTGCTCGCCGCGCCGGGCACGGGCGACGCGGATCCCGTGACGGTGCTTTCGCATTCGGACATCGGTACACTTTGGGAAGAAACCCGCCTTCCCGTGCAGCACGAGGACGACAGACGCGATCCATAGCCGCGTCGGCCCACTCCCCCATTGCATTGCACGCCGCCGATGCTCTCTACTTTTCCACACCTTCCCGATGAAACATCCCGCACTCCTGTCCTCGATCCTTCTCCTCGCATTCAGCCTTCGCGTCACCACCCCGGCCGGCCACGCGGCCATGCCGGAGATCATCAATGTCTCCGCCTACGATCCGAAGGAGAGGCAGCGTTCCGGCACGAGCTACTCGGAGCACGACGTCTCGGCGTTGCGGGAAAGCGGTGCCAGCGGCCTCATCGCACGGGCGGGGAAAGGCGGGAATCTCGACGAGAAATGCGCCACCTTCCTCGCATCCGCGGATCGCGCTGGCCTCCTGCCCGGCATCTACTACCGTCTGCAGATCGCCGTGGATGCCGGCGCGCAGGCAGATCAATTCATCTCCCGCGCGCAATCGCTCGCACGCAGTCGCTCCTGGAACGCGCCGTCCCTGCTCCTGTGCGCCGACTTCGATGCACACTCGCGCCTGTCCGACATCCTGCGCTTCATGGACAAAGTGGAAAGCCGCACCGGAGTCGTCCCCGTCGCCTACCTGGAAAACAGCACGCAACTCAAGCTCCTCCTCGGCAACGCCGACGACGCCACCAAAGCCAAGCTCCGCCGCATGCCCTACTGGCTCGCCCTCTACGCGCACGACAGCGGCGCAGGCCCCGATTTTCCCGCACCCGGCAGCCCGCGCGGCCTGCTCGGGCAATACAACGTCTGGCCCGACTGGACGCTTTGGCAATACGGCGGCGTGGATTGGCAACGCGGCCGCTCGCAGCCCAAGGTGTACAACCACGGCACGAATCGCTTCCCGCTTTACTTTGGCAAAATGGACCGCCCTTTGGAACGCAACGTATTCAACGGTTCCCATGCCTCATTGCAGGCATTCTGGCAGCGCCACGGCCTGCGGCTGAAGTGAGCCGGCATCCCCTTCTGTTCCGGGTTTGAAAGAAGTGCCCGCCTCCTTCCCTCGGCGGCTACGGGATGCGGCGTCCGATTTCTCGCAAAACATGGCAGAAGGGAATTGCCGCGCGGGCGGTTATGCATCATCGCAAAGACTCTTCCCAATCCATGAAGCTGCCACCCTTCCTCACCACATCTGTCTCCGCCGCGATCCTGCTCGCCTCTTTCGCATTCGCCGCAACGCCTCCCGGTGGCAAGCCGCCGCCACCGAGCCCGCTCGAAGACAAGGGCCGCCCAGTCGCGAAGGAACCCTCGATGACGGCGGAGGAGACGGCGAAGGCGTTCAAGCTGCCGCCGGGATTCAAGGTGCAGGTGGTTGCCGGCGAGCCGGACCTCGTGCAACCCATCGCCTACGCGCAGGACGACCGCGGGCGGCTGTGGGTGGTGACGAACACGAACTACCCCGTGTGCCCCGGCAAACCGCAGGACAGCATCATCATCTTTGAGGACACCAATGGCGACGGGCGCGCGGACAAGCGCACGGTGTTTTACGACAAGCTCACTTTTGCCAGCGGCATCGCCGTAGGCCACGGCGGCGTGTGGGTGGGCGCACCGCCGAACTTGCTCTTTTTTCCGACGAAGGACGGCGTGGACAAATTCGAGGGCGAACCCGAGGTGGTGCTCGATGGCTGGGGCAATGAGGACACGCACGAGACGATCAATGATTTCACGTGGGGGCCGGACGGCTGGCTCTACGGCACGCACGGCGTGTTCACCTTCTCGAATGTCGGCAAGCCCGGCACGCCGAAATCCGAGCGCACGGTGATCAACGCGGCGGTGTGGCGTTTTCATCCGACGAAGAAAATTTTCGAGCGGTGGTCCGA
>JBDSAR010000423.1:0-1785 GCA_039922035.1 Chthoniobacteraceae bacterium | reverse complement strand
GAAGGAGCATGCAGAGATCAAGGCGAAGCTCAGCAAGGCACTAATAGCTCACGCGTATAACGTGGTTGACATTGGCTTCTTGCCGGAAGGTGAGCGACTGCAGAGTTCAAAAGGAAACTCGCCGTATGACGTTGCACATGCCGACGCGTTGCTCGCCAGAGGAGCCTTCATGTATGCAGATGAGGCATCGAACTTCACGCATACGTTCAAAACGGCACTCGTCACTTTAACCCGCTTCCTTGAAAAATCTGGAATGCCGACTTTGCGTTACTGGGCCGTTCTCGGTCTCCAGATGCGCGGAAAGCCAGCGGTGGACGCGAGCCACGACGCGCTCGTGGCTACGCTGAAAGATCCGTCCACGTGCGTCCGCATCGCCGCGGCGCGCGCGCTCGGGGAATTCGGCAGCGAGGCCGACATGCAGGCCGCGCTGCAACTCCTGCTCGCCCACGCCGACTGGTCGAAGAACGACGTCTTCACCGCGATGGCCGCGCTCGACGCCCTCAACGCCCTCGGCCAAAAGGCCGCGCCCATCGCCGCGCAGCTCAAGGCCCTCCCCGCCAAAGGCCCGGCCCCGGACGCGAGGCTGAAGGAATACATCCCGCGGATGCTGGAGGAACTGCGCGAGCGCTTCCCGTAGCCGCCGACGGCAGGAGGCGGGCACGCTCGAACGCGGAACTCGGATGCCGGAATGCGAAAGGAAAGTTCAGCCCGCCTCCTTCCGTCGGCGGCTACGGGAGCAGGAAAAAATCAACCTTGGGCCTTGCCCAAATAATCAACTCCCTGTATCTCCCGCGCCCAATATGCGTTTTCCATTCGCCTTAACGGCACGTATCGCCCGGCACATCATCAGCAACAAAGTGCGAGGGGTGAAGAAGTTCGCCACCGTCCTGCAGCTTGAGCCGCTCCATACCTGCAATCTCACCTGCACCGGCTGCGGGCGAATCCGGGAATACTCCACGTCCATCAAGGATCTGATGCCGCTGGAAGACTGCCTCGGAGCCGCGATGGAGTGCGGTGCGCCGATGGTGAGCATTTGCGGCGGCGAGCCGCTCATCTACCCGCAGATCGAGGACCTCATCAACGGCCTGCTGAAGCAAAAGCGCATCGTGTATGTCTGCACGAACGCGACGGCGATGCGGAAGAAAATGCGCGACTATCTCGCGATGCAGTTTTCCAAAAACAAGGATGCCGCCGAGGCGCACGCGCAGGTGTTGCTGAGCGAGGAACTCATCACCGCCGCACAGGCCGACGAGGCCCGCAAAGGCCCGAAGGACGCGAAGAAGTCCGTCATTTCGCCGACGAAGTGGATGTATTGGAACGTCCATATTGACGGACTGGAGCGCACGCATGACCTCATCGTGGAGCGCGAAGGCGTCTTCAAGGAAGCGGTGCTCGCGATGCGCATGGCGAAGGTGCTCGGGTACCAGGTCGCGACGAACACGACCGTTTACAAGGAGACCGAGGAGCAGGAAATCGAGGACCTCTTCGCATTCCTGAACACGCTGAATGTGGACGGCCACACCATCGCGCCGGGCTACGAATACGACGCCGCCAAGGCCGACATGGTGAAGCGCCTGAACATCGAACCGGAGAACTTTTTCCTCACACGCAAGCTCACGATCAAGAAGTTTGCCAAGATCGAGGAATGGGGCCGCCTGTTCCCGATTCTCGGCACGCCCGTGTATCTCGAATTCCTCGCCGGAAAGCGCGACCTGACGTGCTCCGCATGGGCGATCCCGACGCGCAATGTCCGCGGCTGGAAAGGCCCGTGCTACCTGATGACGG
>JBDSAR010000422.1:0-2092 GCA_039922035.1 Chthoniobacteraceae bacterium | reverse complement strand
GCGCCGCCGTACATTTTGATGAACTACAAGGACGACGTCTTCGCCGACGTCTTCACGCTCGCGCACGAAGCCGGGCACTCGATGCACACCTGGAACTCAAACCGCACGCAGCGCTGGCAAGACGCCGACTACCCGATCTTCCTCGCGGAGGTCGCGAGCACGTTCAACGAGGAGCTGCTCACGCATCACCTCCTCGAGCAGACGAGCGACCGCACGATGCGCGCGTATTTGATCAATCGTCAGCTCGATGACATCCGTGGCACCGTCTATCGCCAGACGATGTTCGCGGAGTTTGAAAAACTCACGCACGCGATGGAGGAAGCGGGCGAACCGGTCACGCTCGACACGATCCGCACCGCCTACCGCGGACTACTCGACGCCTACTTCGGCCCCGACTTCACGATTGATTCCGAACTGGAACTCGAATGCCTGCGCATCCCGCATTTCTACTCCGCGTTCTACGTTTACAAGTACGCGACCGGCCTCAGCGCCGCCGTCGCACTCAGTGAGCAGGTGCTCACGAGCGGCGACGCCACGCGCTACCTCGGCTTCCTGCGCAGCGGTGGCTCGAAGTTCCCGATTCCCACATTGCGCGAGGCTGGCGTGGACATGTCTTCACCTGCGCCGGTCGAGGCAACGTTGCGGCTCTTTGCGCGCCGCGTCGAGGAACTGGAAGCGCTGCTCGCCTAGCTGCGCTGCGAAATCCGTTTCGCGCATTCGCCGATGACGGCCATGTGCGCGCGCACGCGGAGTTCCAGCGCCGCCTCCGACGGTGTCTCGAAGGTGAACGTATTCTCCGAGTGAAAAAGGTGCAGCCAGATCGCCTCCGGGTGGCCCATGTCCGCAAATTTCGCTGGTGAAATGCGGCGGCGGATGAGTCCGTGTTTTGCAATGCTCGTGTCAATCGCACGTCGCGGATCGCGCGGCAAGATCCTGTCCGCGCTGAGCAGCAGCGCGTCGCCGAAGCCGCTCCGTCCGCGTGCGACTTCGTAAAGGTAGATGCCCTGCGCGTCGTAGTCCTCGTGCAGCGCGAGTGCGATCTTGAAACGGTGCGGGCGCGTGACCTTGCGCGCTGCCTTGACGACGGGATGCGTGTCGAGATGGAACATGCGGTTTAGGTCACGGCCCCGCGAATCTGTCCGCACGTTGTTCCGCAGGCCCCATGGATTCAGGCACGGGAAAATCAGCAGCGGCATCCTTGCGAGCCGTGCCACGTTTTTCTCCGCCCAGCGCAGCAGCGCCTCGGGTGCCGCGGGTTCGTCGCCGTGAATTCCCGCGGAAAGGTAAAGTCCATCATTTCCCGCGAGCGGCGGCGTCTCAATGCAAAACAGATCGAAGCCATCATCCTTCGCGAGGGGACGCAGCCGCAGCCCGGCCACGCGGGCCACGGCGCGCCAGCGTGCGATGAGATGCCGGTAATCGTGTGAGCGATGGAGCATGCCACCGTTTCGCACATCGGCGCTGTGCGTGGGAGCGCAAAGATGCGCCTTGTCTCGCAGGGTGCGCATGCTCGTATCGCGGGATGAAGTTGAAACTCCTCCTTGCTCTTCTGCCCGCATTGTTATCGCCGATGGCGAATGCCGATCCTGCGAAATATGAAAACGAGATCGCCGCATTCGAACAGGCGGATCGCGCGCATCCTCCGGAAAAGGGCGGCATCGTTTTCACCGGCAGCTCGACGATTCGAAAATGGAAGACGCTTGCCGAGGCATTCCCCGGATTCCGCGTTGTGAACCGCGGCTTCGGCGGCTCTCAGATGGAGGACTCGCTCTATTTCGCCGAGCGCATCCTCGTCCCGCACGAGCCTGCGGCGATCGTGATTTTTGCCGGGAGCAATGACATCAACGCCGGTAAATCGCCGGATGTGGTCGTGGAGAATTTCAAGGCATTCGTCGCGAAGGTTCACTCGCTTTTGCCGAAGACCGAGATCCGCTACATCGAGATCACGAGCAGTCCGTCGCGGTGGGCGCAGCGCGACAAGGTGATCGAGGCGAACCGGCAGATCCGCGCATTTTGCGAGGCGACGACGGGCGTGAAATTCATCGCGGTGCGGGAAAAGTTTTTCGGCTCGAATGGCGAGCCGCGTGAAGAG
>JBDSAR010000421.1:0-4199 GCA_039922035.1 Chthoniobacteraceae bacterium | reverse complement strand
CGCTGCATGTCCGGCGGCAGCAGCGGCGGCATCGCGGCATTCGCGGCGGCGTGGAATCGGCCCGATGCGTTCAGTCGTGTGTATGCGGCGAGCGGCAGCTTCGTGGCGTTCCGTGGCGGGCATGAATTTCCGACGATGGTCCGCAAATTTGAGGCGAAGCCGATCCGCACGTTCCTCACCACGGCCACGCACGACATGGAGAACTGCGCAGGCGACTGGTTCGTGCTCGATCAGGAGATGGACAAGGCGATGAAATTCTCCGGGTACGACTACCAGTTCCGCACCATCGAGGGCCGTCACGTCGCGGGCTACATGGAGCACTGGCAGGAAGCGATGGCGTATCTTTGGAAGGGTTGGCCCGAGCGTGTGAAGGCCGGCCCGAGTGCGCCGCGCGCGCAGGAGATCATCATTTCCGGCGAAGATTGGCAGCTCGTTGCCGAGGGCTTCAAGAGCACGCGCGGGCCGTCGTGCAATGCGAGCGGCGAGGTGTTCTTCGCTGACACTTCGGCCAACAAAATTCACCGGATTGATCTCGATGGAAAAGTGAGCGTGTTCGCCGCGGATGCGGGCACGGCGCACTGCGTCAGCATCGGCGCGGACGGCGCGCTTTTCACCGTCTCGGAAAAGTCCGGCAAAGTGATGAGCTATGATGCGGCGGGCAAAGGCAGCGTGGTCGTCGAAGGCATCTTCGGTCACTCCGTTCTCGCGCGGCCCGATGGCTCGCTTTACGTGACGAGCAACGGCGAGAAGCCGAACGATCCGGGGAGTGTGTGGCTCGTGAAGGACGGCAAAAGAACGCTCGTGGACAAGGGCATGAAGTTCGCGACGGGCATGGCTTATCGCCCGGATCAATGGCTGCTCTCCGTCGCCGACGGTCACTCGAAATGGATCTACAGCTACCAGATCAGTGAAGACGGCAAGCTGACGAACAAGGAGCGTTTTTTCCATCTGCATGTCGCCGATTGGGACGACGATGCGGGTGCGGAATCAGTGTGCTATTCGCTCGAAGGCCGCCAATTCATTGCCACGAAGAGCGGCGTGCAGATCAGTGCCGACGACGGTCCCACGCAGGTGATTCTCCCGGTGCCGGATCGCAGCCGCGTGACCGGCGTCGCACTCGGTGGCAAGGACAAGGACACGCTCTTCGCATTCTGCGGAAACAAAATCTGGAAGCGCAAAGTGCGGCAGCACGCGATGGGGGCATTCACGCCGTGGACGAAAGTCACGGGGACAAAACTCTGAGCGCGCTGCTTGAGTATGTGCAGCATGGCTGTTTAGTCTGAGCGCAATGTCGTCGCTGACCTCCTCTCCCACCGCTGCGCGCAGAGGAGTGTCGGCACTCGTGGCGGTGATGTGCCTTGCGGGTGGCGCCCCGTTTTCCCGCGCAGCGGAAGCGGACGCCGTGAGAGCGCAAATCCTCTCGGGAAAATATGCCGACGCAGCGGATGTCGCAGGCGCGGCGGAAAAGACGCAGCCGGAGATCGAGGACTGGCCGCTGCTGCGCGCGGAGGCACTGATGTCATCGGGGAAATATCCCGAGGCTCGCGACGAAATTTCCACGGCGCTGGAACGCTTCCCTTATTCGATGCGCCTGCGGCTCGCGGGCTACGATGTGTTCCTCGCGAATGGTGAGACGGAGCGTGCGCGCACGGTGAAGGAGGAGATGGATCGCTTCGGCGGGCAGCGCGACTGGGCGTATCGCGAGCCGCTGGATCGAGTGGCGCTGGGGAAGGCGGCGATCCTGCTCGGCGCGGACCCGAAGCGCGTGACGGAGCTGTTTTTCGATCCGGTGAGAAAGCTGAACCCGGAATATCCGGACACCTATCTCGCGAATGGCGAACTCGCGCTGGCGAAACACGACTTCGCGCTCGCGTCGAAAAGCTTTGCCGCGGCGGTGAAGAGGTTCCCTGAAAACGCTGAGGCGCACTTCGGTCTCGCCCGGGCTTTCGCGCCGAGCGACGACGACGCGACTGAAGAGCAGATCGCAAAGGTGCTGGAACTGAACCCGAATCACGCAGGCGCACACATGCTGCTCGCGGATCACGCCATTGATTCGGAGGATTATCCAGAGGCGGAGAAGCAGATCACTGAGGTGCTGCGAATCAACCCGCGACATGCAGAGGCGCACGCGCTGCGCTCGGTGCTGGCGAATCTTCGCGCAGACACGAAGGGCGCGGCCGCCGCGCGGACCGAGGCGCTGAAGCTGTGGCCGACGAATCCCTCGGTGCCCCATCTCATCGGGCGCAAGCTCTCGCAGAAGTACCGTTTCGCCGAAGGCGCGGCGTTGCAGCGCGAAGCGCTGAAATTCGACGAGACGTTCGTTCCGGCAAAGATCCAACTCGCGCAGGATCTCCTGCGGCTCGGTCATGACGAGGAGGGCTGGCAGCTCGCGGACGAGGTGCAGAAGGCGGACCCGTACGACGTCGTCGCATTCAATCTCACCGAACTCCGCGACACGATCGCGCATTTTCAAACACTGAAGAGCGAGCATTTCCAGGTGCGCATGGAACCACGCGAGGCTGCGGTGTACGGTGCGGATGTGCTCGCGCTGCTGGAGCGCGCACACGCGACCCTCACAAAAAAATACGGAATGCCGCCCGGTGAACGCACCGTGGTGGAGATTTTCCCGGACCAGAAGGATTTCGCGATTCGCACCTTCGGATTGCCCGGAGGCTCGGGTTATCTTGGCGTGTGCTTTGGCCGCGTCATCACTGCAAACAGCCCCGCGTCGCGGCCCGGTGGCGCGTCGAACTGGCAGGCGGTGCTGTGGCATGAGTTCACTCACGTAATCACGCTCACACTCACGAGGAACAAGATGCCGCGCTGGCTGAGCGAGGGCATCAGCGTCTATGAGGAGCGTCAGGAGCGCGCAAACTGGGGCGAGCACATGTCGCCGCGTTACCGGGCGATGATCCTCGGGGCCGATCTCACTCCGGTCAGCAAACTCAGCGGGGCATTTTTGCGTCCGAAGAGCGGCGCGCATCTGCAGTTCGCGTACTATGAGTCGTCGCTCGTCGTGGAGTGGCTCATCAAAAAATGGGGCGTGGAAAAAATGAGTGCGCTGCTCGCAGACCTCGCGCGCGGCGTGGCGATCAATGACGCGCTCGCTGCCCGCTTTGCACCGATTGAAAAGCTCGACGCCGAATTTGCCGAGCACGCCCGTGGCATCGCGAACGGCACCGGCCCGAAGCTCGACTGGACGAAGCCCGAGCCCGCCGTGCTCGCGAATGAGGCAAAGCTCAGGGAGTGGATGGCAAAACACCCCGACAATTTCACAGCGATCATGGAACAGGCGAAGCAGTCGCTCGCAGGGCTGAAGTGGCTCGATGCAAAAATGTCGCTGCTCCGAATCATCGCGCTGTATCCGGATCAGCACGATTCCGGCGGTGCGTATGCGATGCTGGCCTTCGCGCATCGCAAGCTCGGCGAGACCGCCGAGGAGGAGGCGATGCTGAACAAGGTCGCCGAGCTTTGCAGCGACGCGCCCGAAGCGTACGAGCGGCTGATGGAAATCGCCGCCGCGCGCAAGGACTGGCGCATGGTGCTCGAGAATGCCGAGCGATTCACCGCCGTGAATCCGCTTGCTCCAACGCCGTACTGCTCGATCGCCGACGCACGTGAGGCGACCGGTGACAAGCCCGCCGCCATCCGCGCCTACCGCACGATGCTCTCGCTCAACCCTCCGGATCAGCCGGAGATTCACTACCGTCTCGCGCGCATCCTCCTCTCGACGGGCGACGCCGCTGCGAAGCGGGAGGTTCTGCTCGCGCTGGAGGAAGCGCCACGTTTTCGCGGGGCACACAGTCTCTTGCTGGAGATGGAAGCAAAGTCGCCGAAGCCGAAGCCGGACGCCACCGTGAAGCCCGCGAGCAAGCCATGACGCCGCGAAGCGCGATGTTTGTCCTGATGCTCGTCTTGCTCGCGAGCCTGGCTTCGGCGCAGCGGCGCGGACGCAGGTACAGCGACGGGCCGATTTATTACAGCGAAGGAGGCGAGCCCGTGGACACGCGTGTGGTGAAGACCGCGCGAGAGATCGCCTCGCACAGCACCGGCACGCCAGAGTGGAAATATCCGCCCGGCTTTGATCGCGATGGTTTCACTTTCTGCCGCATCATCCGCGACAGCGATCCAAATGGCGCGCCGAGTTCCGCGAGTTGGATCACGGACTTCCCGGACAGCGACCTGAATCTCTCCTTCCG
>JBDSAR010000420.1:0-5790 GCA_039922035.1 Chthoniobacteraceae bacterium | reverse complement strand
GGGAGTGAGGGATCTATGAACATCACCGCACCCCGAACTCTCGTTGGAAAATCTGTCAGAACCGCACGCCGAAGGTCGCGGACACGCGGTAGTCGGGCACGGCTTGCACGCCGCTGTTTTCGCGCAGCACGGGGAACTGCACGCCGACTTCGGCGTGGTAGCGCTTGGCCCAGTTCGCGGCGATTTGCGGGCCGAGATAGACAACAGTGGAGGAGGTGTCCGTGGCGCGCACGCCTTGGAAAACGTCCTGGCCCCTGGTCGATCCGGTGCATTCGGCGGAGAGCGCGAGGTTGAATTTGTCGCCATCCACGAGGAATGTACCGAGCGCACCGTGGAAGTTCATTTCATCCGCAAAGGTGTAGCCGTGCGCGCCGCGCGTGCGAACGACGGCTTCGAGGCCCGCGGTGAGGAAGAGGCGCTTCCACTGCAGGCGCGCGTCCACGCCGAAGAGTCCGCTCACGCTGCCGGAGCCGAGCGTGATGTCGTGGCCGTGGATGCCACTGGCGAGTGTCGCCTCTTCTCCTTCACCACCGCCAGCCTCGGCGGCTTCCTCCAGCACGCGGCGGCTGTCGCCCGTTGGCAGGCTGATGCCCGCGAAAAATCGCATGCTGGCGAGAAAGTCCGAGCGCTGGATGTGGATGGGCGCCCAGTGCGCGAGGAAGGACACGTCGCCGACGCCGCTCACGCTGCCCTTGTCGAGCGCGCCGTTGTGCCAGCGCTGGAACGAGCGATAGACGAGCGGGACGTTCAACTGCACGCCGAGCGCGTGTGCAAAATCATAGCCGATGACGAACTGCGTGATACTGCTGTCGAGATACTCGCCTCCAGGGTTCGCGATGGTCTGGCCGTCCTGCTGGAGCGTGCCGAAGCGCGTGAACTGCTCGCTGACGCTGACGTGCCAGCCGGTGTGGTTGCCGAGGCCCATTTCGGGCAGCTCGCAGACGCAAAAATCGCAGGCAGCGAGGCGCGAGGCGAACAGTGCGGTGGTGATGGTGGTGAGGAGGATGGATTTGGTTTTCATGAAAGTACGGAGTGTGTGAATGGATCAGGCGATCACGCGCCGACATGGCGCGTGGATTTTGCAGAGACCGGCGGCGGAGGCGCGGCAGCGGAGGACTTCCCCGCTTGGAAACCGGACAGCCGCGGAATGCAGCCATCCACCGAACAGCCCGGCCCCGCGCCGGAAGACGTGGAGGCGGATCGGTTGCGCGCTGGATTACGCCAATCTTGGCGGCGGCACCGGCGGGCACTCGGCCCGCGGCGTTCCCTCAGTCGGATCCGACGGGAAATTCAACGGCTGCGACGGCGGCGCGATCGCGATGAGCCGCAGCTCGCAGAGCATGTCGAGCTTCACCTTCACCTGCACTTTTTCCTCCTGCTGCTCGCTCTGCTTGCCCTCGGTGATGCGCTTGCACATGTCGCACGGATGCTCGCCGTCGAGCGTCGTCTGCACGGCGGTCGCAAAGGAATCCGTGTGCGTGCGCTCGATGATCATCCGCGTCCACGCGACCGATTGCAGCAAGGCCCAATGCCCGCCGACGCTCGCGAGCAACGCGAGAATGACGATGAGACGGCTGGCTTTGCGGAGGACAATTGCCACGGTTGACCTGCTAGAGGTTCGGGCGGCGCCCGTCAAGCGCGAGCCTTACTTCGCCGCCTCGACAGGCTTCGGCGGCGAGGGCTTGCGCGGCTGCTTGGTGTCGAGATTCGCGGCGAGTTCCTCGTCGGTGATCTTTGAAACGATGCCGCCAGCCGGAACCTCGGCCTTCGCGCTCCACACGATCGCATTCAGCACGAGCCTGCGCTGATCGTCATTCCCCCAGCCCTTGTGATAGTGCCCGCCGGTGAAGCCGAACCCGCGTCCGCCATCCTCCCGCTCCACGGCCCACGAGGTGTGCTGCGGGACTTTGTTTTTCACGTCCTCGCGCACGGCGGGATTGCCCTCGTGAGCGCCGTCCTTGCGGTTCATCGTGCTCTCCGGCGCGATGGCGGTGAGGATGGGCGTCACGCCTTTCATCCCCTCGCGGAAGCGCATGTGGAAATACCACTCGTCATTCGTGCCGAAGGGCTGCACGCCGCTGGTGATCGCGTGCTTCGGCAGCGACTTGAAATCCGCGTCCCAGTGCGGGTTCACGCTCCAGTTCGGCTCGAAGTATCCGCCGAGCCAGTCGCGAAACTCCGGCCCTCCGGGCGTGATCGGCACTTCCACCGCGTAGTGCAGGCAGACAAAGCCGCAGCCGCGCTTCATCTGCGCACCGAGCTGTGCGAGGTGATCCGCTTGCAGCGCGGGATGCCCGCCACCGCCGTCGGAATAAATCACCACCGTGTCCGCCTTCGCGAATTCCTCGCCGGTCGGCCACTCGCCGTTCAGGTGAAATTTCACATCCACGCGATCCGCCGCGCCCTGCGCGAGGCACTTCGCGAGGAGTTGCACGCCTGCATTGTGCTCGTGCTCTCCCGGCCCGTGCGAAGGCTTGCCGGCGATCATCAGGACGTTCTTCTTCGCGCCTTCGGCGAAAACGGGAGCGCCGAGCGCGACGCAGGCAAGGAGGATGAGAGGGAGTTTTTTCATGCGGGAAGTGTGTTGGCGAAGAATCAAGCCGCGCGCGAGCACGTTCTTGGATTCACAATTTGAAATTGAAGCGGTGCGCGTCTCCGCGGAACGGCCTTCCTCCGCGGCGGATTCGCGCCGCCGCTCAGTGCCCCTTGCTTCCCGGCTGCGTGTGGTTTTCCGACACCTCGCGGCCGGCCTGCGCCTCGCGCTCGGCCTCCGCCGCCTGCGCGGCCCTGCGTTCCTTCCGGAGTTGCCTCGCGTGGCGGAAGCCGACCAGCCGGCCGCGCTGCTCGTCCCACAGGCGGTACGTGAGCGACTTCAGGCTGTTGAAAAAAGTGAGCGGCTTCACATCGCGAAACATCGGATCGGCCTCGTGGCAGCGCTCAAGATTGTAGTTCGGAATCCGGGAACTGAGGTGATGAATGTGGTGGAACCCGATGTTGCCCGAGAACCACTGGAGGATCCTCGGCAACTTGTAAAAGGAACTCCCCTCGAGCGCCGCCGAGGTGTAGTCCCAGCTCTCGTCGCGCTCCCAGTACACGTCCTCGAACTGGTGCTGCACGTAGAACATCCAGATGCCCACTCCGCCGCCCACCATGGTGATGGTCAGATGGATCAAAAGGTACGCCGTGATCCCGAAGCCCCAGCTCCGGCCAATCGCGAACGCCGAACTGAGCGCCACCGCGATCCCGAGGACCGCGACATTCATCCAGATCACCGACCAGCGTTCGCGGGAGCTGGCTTTCGATGAGTAAATGCGCTGGTAGAACACAAAAAGGAAGACCGGCGCGATGCCGAAAAGCACGAAGGGATTCCGCGCAAGCTGATAGGCGAAGCGTTTCCACCGCCCCGATTGCAGATATTCCTCCACCGTCATCGTCCACACATCGCCGACGCCGCGGCGATCCAGCGCCCCGGAGGTGGCGTGGTGGATGGAATGCTCCCAGCGCCAATGGTAATACGGCGTGAGCGTGAGCGCGCCCGTGATGAATCCGAGAATGTCATTGGCGAGGCGCGATTTGAAGAACGAGCCATGCCCGCAGTCGTGGAAGATGATGAAAATGCGGACGAGAAACAATCCCGCGAGCACCGCGAGTGGGAGCGTGATCCAGTATGACCACGACATGCTCCGCCACATCAGATACCAGAGTCCTGCGAACGGCCCGAGGGTGTTCACGAGCTGCCAGATCGCGCGCGGGAGAGATGGTTCCTGAAATTTGAGCACGATCGCCTTCCATGCTGCTGTGTCTTGTTTGGGATTCCGGGTGCTGGGCGGCTCCGGGGTGCCGGTGTTGTTCATCTCTACCTTCTTGGCACACTTGCCGGAGCAATGCACCACGATGTTTGGAAAAAATTTATCCTCCCTTGCTCACCAGCCGGCATTTGATGGCGCAGGAATCACTGCGCCTTCCTCAACTCCGCGAGCATCTCCAGCAGGTTGTTCGTGAGAATCACCGACGTGTCCTCCTGCACGACGTTCGTGCCGAGCCACGTCTCGTAGCCGCCGAGCCGGTGCTGCTCAGGCGTCGGCAAATAGCCGTGGCGGCCATTCGCCAGGCCGATGACCATCGTCTGAGGGAAGGGGCTGCGCTTTTTCAAATCGAGCCCAGTCTCCACAAACGTCTCAAACGGGATGCAGCACACCGCGAGGTCGCCGATGCGAATGGCCTGGATTTTCACGGTGATCGTTTCCTCGGCTCGCTCGGCCGCGCCGATGGTGCTGTGCGCGTAGTTCTGCGCGAGACGCGGAAGTTTCTCGATGGCGTCCTTGTCTTTGATCGCGACCACGGCCTTGGCCTCGGCCACCTGCTCAGGAGTGGGGCGGCGGTATTTCAAAGTGATCTCGCGTTGCAACATTCCGATGCGGGCATCCGGGCGGTGCTTCTCGATTTTCCGATGCGCCAGCCACGCCGTGTCCGCGGCCTTCTGCGCGACGATGCGGATTTGCTCAAACGGCTCGCGCGGCGGGCGCGTGATGCCGAAGGGGATGTTGTTGATGTCGCCCGAGGTGCCGTTCGACATCATGGCGACGAAGGCCTCATCGCCGTGCAGCCGGGAAGGCATCACGCGTGCGAACTCGCCGTAGTAGTCCGCGGAAATCTGACCGCCGGGCGAACCGCCGACGTAGTGCAGCGAGTAGTTGGCAAAGAGGGCGATCTGCTTGCGCTTCGGATCCTGCACGGAGATGACGGTGATGTCGGGATCCGTCGGACCGGCGGGGTGATCGAGCACGTCGGTACTCGTGCCGGGATTCATCTTCACGGTGTCGAGCTTGCCGTAAGGATTGAGCGGCATCTTGCCGGGTTTGAGATACCAGCGGCGGTTGAAGACTTCGTCCGGCAACGGATGCGCCGCTGCGCCGATGGCTGCGGGACGCAGGGCGGCGTGCGCCTTGATGATGGACTCGGCGACGCCCTCGACGAACAGCTTGCGATATGCAGCCGCGGGTTCGCTTCGGGTGTTCAATGGCGCCGCGCTGTGGGAGTGAGTGGATGACACGAGCATTTTGTCCGCCGCCATGCCCGTCGCCTTCGACGCGATCTCTTTCGCCTCATCAAGCACGTCAGGGCCGGCCCCGAGATTGTCCACCACGACCATCGCGAGCTTGGTGGTGCCATCGTCGAGCACGAGCGCCCGCGCGTGCAGCGGATCGTGCGCGCTCTCGGCCATGTTTGCACTGAAGCCGCCGGGCATGTTCAGCGGGAAAATTTTCGGCGTGATGTCCACCGCAGCGGCTCCGGCGCGGAGCGCGGGCGGAGCATCTGCAGCGGAAAGTCCGGACACACCATGCAGCAAAATGGCGGAGAGGAAAAGCAGTGGGCGTTTCATTTTCGAGGAGGGAATTGGCGACGGCATGACAAACGTGGACAACCGCGCAGCGCCGGAAAGCTCAGAGCCCGAAAACGCCTTTTTCCGAGTGCCCCGAAAGTGTGGCATGATTTTCCCTCGCACTGCTGCGGCGCGTTCACGTAACTGGCAGCCATGCCCGCCATCACCGCCAGCGGCCTCACGAAAATCTACCGCACTTACAAGAAACGCCCCGGACTCGCCGGGGCGGTGCGCGGGCTTTTCAAGCGTGAGTATGACGAGGTGCGTGCGGTGGATGGCGTGGGATTTTCCATCCAGGAGGGCGAGTTCGTCGGTTTCCTCGGGCCGAACGGCGCAGGCAAGACGACCGTGCTGAAAATGCTCAGCGGCCTGCTGCATCCGACCAGCGGCGACGCGCGCGTGCTCGG
>JBDSAR010000419.1:0-3875 GCA_039922035.1 Chthoniobacteraceae bacterium | reverse complement strand
AAGCTCGGGCAGGGCGCGATGGGCGCGGTCTATAAGGCGCGGCAGACTTCGCTCAACCGCGTGGTCGCGCTGAAGCTGCTGCCCGCGCACTTCGCCGGCGATCCGGATTTCCTCGCGCGCTTCAAGCACGAGGCGATGGCGGCGGCCTCGCTGAACCATCCGAACATCGTGCAGGTGTTTGCGGCGGGCGAGGACGCAGGGACGCACTTCTTCGCGATGGAATACGTGGAGGGCGAGTCGCTCGGCTCGCGGCTGGAGCGCAAGGGGCGCATCGATCCGCACGAGGCCATTGCCGTGGCGTGCCACCTCGCGCAGGCGCTCGATTACGCATGGCGGAAGGCGCAGGTGATCCATCGCGACATCAAGCCGGACAATATTTTCCTCTCCCGCGAAGGCACCGTGAAGCTCGGCGACCTCGGCCTCGCCAAGGTGCTCGGCAACCAGAGCGGCCTCACCCAGACCGGCGCGGCGATGGGCACTCCGTATTACGTGAGCCCGGAGCAGGCGATGGGCGTGAAGGCGATCGATTTCCGCGCGGACATCTACAGCCTCGGCTGCACGATCTATCACGCGATGACGGGCCTGCCGCCGTATCAGGGCGAAAGTGCGATGTCCGTGATGCTCCAGCACGTGAGCCAGCCCGCGCCGAAGATCCAATCCGTCTGGCCCGAGTGCCCGCCGCCGCTCATCGGCCTGCTCGACCGGATGCTGCGCAAGCGCCCCGAGGAACGCCACGAGAGCTACGAGGCGCTGCTTCGGCAACTCTACTGGGTCGCAGAACGCCTCGACCAGCCTTCGCAAACTGCCGCCGCGGCCATGACGATGGTCGTCCCCATGCCGCTCCCCCGCTCGGGCTCCACGCCCGACGCCACACGACCAACGCCAGTGCAAGCCGCGCGGAGCGCAGCGCCGGTCCCGCCCCCGGCCAAGGGCGGCGCAGGGAAAATCATTGCCGTGCTCGCCCTCCTCGCCGCGACGGCTGGCGGGCTATTCGTCTGGCAGCCTTGGAAGAAGCCCGCGCCACCAGCAGTGGTCGCCGCAGTGAAGCCGGAAACGCCTGCGGCTCCGGCATCATCGCCCATCCCGGCAGAGGCCACGAATGTCTCTCCCACCACTGCGACCAAGGCTGCACCGTTTGTGAATTCTCTCGGAATGAGATTTGTGCCGGTGCCTGGGACGAACGTGCTCATGTGTATCCATGAAACGCGCAGGCAGGACTATGCGGCATACGCGACGGCAGAGTCCGGTGTTGACGGGAGATGGCAGAACATGAAGAGGAACGGAGAGCCCGTCGGCTACGGGGAAGATCATCCGGTAGTTGGTGTAAACTGGAGCGATGGTGTCGAATTTTGTGAGTGGTTGAGCCGAAAGGAAGGAGTCAAGTATCGATTGCCATCAGACAAAGAATGGAGCTATGCGGTCGGAATCGGGCGGGAAGAGGCAAGATACCCGGAAGCCAGCCCGCAAGAACTGCACAACAAAAGAATCAAAAACAAATTTCCCTGGGGCTATGACTGGCCACCGCCGGACGGGGCGGATAATCTCGCGGATACGTCTTTGAAAGAGAAGCACATCGCCACCAATAATGGCAGTATTAAAGGCTATACTGATGGATTTCCCACCACCGCGCCGGTGATGAGTTTTCGTCCGAATGAACTCGGGATTTATGATCTCGGCGGCAATGTTCAAGAGTGGTGTGAGGATTGGATGGACGCCTCGCAAAAGATGAGGAGCGCTCGTGGTGGAACCTGGGACAACTGCGAGCAGCCCTGGGTCGAATCATCTTATCGCTGCTTTGTAGGCTATCCAAAAGACCGCACCGACTACCGCGGCTTCCGCTGCGTGCTCGATCTCGTTGAGCCCGCGAAGACAGCGACACCCGGCACGGCGGCTGTCGAGACGCTGCCATCTGCCGCACCCGCCCCGACGCCGACTCCGGACACCGACGGCTTCGTCTCGCTGCTGGATAGCGAGCACGCTGGCGGGTGGAAACAGGCGGGCCCCGGAGGATTTAGGCTTCAGGATGGCGTGGCGACGTCGTGGATGACTTCTGAGATCAAAGGCGGGCGTTGGTGGTATCTGTCGAAAACGTATGCGGACTTCACTCTGAAGCTGGAATTCCGGATCGAGACTCCGGGAGGGAACTCCGGGGTGTACGTCCGCGGCACCAACCGTGCG
Source organism: Chthoniobacteraceae bacterium (assembly GCA_039922035.1). Taxonomy (GTDB): domain Bacteria; phylum Verrucomicrobiota; class Verrucomicrobiia; order Chthoniobacterales; family Chthoniobacteraceae; genus SXWH01. The sequence goes on along the minus strand of JBDSAR010000419.1, from coordinate 1,697 downwards.
GACCACGAGCCGTGCTACCAGATCGATGTCTCCGAGGATGCGAACCCCTTGGAAAGGACCGGAGCCATCTGCCTGATCAAGGCACCCATTTCGGAACCTCAGAAGCCGCGCGAATGGAATGATCTGGAGATCACTGCGGTAGGACAGCACTATCTGGTGAAGGTGAACGGCACGCTCGTGAATGACTTCACCGGGAACCTGCGAACCTCCGGCTACATCGGCCTGCAGAACTGCAAAGTCGGCGGCGTCCAATACCGCAATGTCCGCATCAGGGAACTGCCTCCGGGCGGTAGCACTCCGGCTTCGGCAACGGCGATCAGTCCACCGGTGCCGGTCACGCCTCCCCCGAAAGAATCCGCCATCGCGAAGCAGCTTCGCGCAACGAAGGATGAGCCGTTTGCAAACAGCCTCGGGATGAAATTCGTTCCGGTGCCGGGGACTGAGGTTCTCGTTTCGATCTGGGAGACGCGAGTGCGGGACTACGCGGCATTTGCGCGCGCGAAGAAAGTTTCGGATGGTTGGACGAAGCAGGAGAAGAGCGGCGTTCCGATCAGCCGCGGACCGGACGATCCAGTCGTGGCAGTCCCGTGGGAGGATGCGGTGGCGTTCTGCGACTGGCTCACGGAAAGGGAGGTGGCGGCGAAGATGATCGTCCGCGGCATGCGCTACCGGCTTCCGAGTGATCCTGAATGGAGCAGTGCCGTAGGCATTCCCACTGAAACCGGAAGCAGCCCGAAAGAAAGGCAGAAGACTAATGTGGTCTTTACATGGGGAAATGCATGGCCCCCGCCGAACGACAAGCTTGCGAATTTGCGGGATCTTGCCTCTCAGAAGCAATTCTCCGATGGCAGCATCAATGGATACAACGACGGGTTTGCCGTCACCTCACCCGTCGGCAGCTTTCCTGCGAATCAGTTTGGGATTTTCGATCTTAGCGGGAACGTCTCGGAATGGTGTCAGGATGTCTTTGAACCCGGAGGGAATATTCATTTTCGCCGGGGCTCTTCGTTTCATAGCATCAATCTCTCCTGGAACGGCCTCACCGCGCGTCATACGGATGACACCCTGTTGACTGGCCCAACCGAGCCGCCATACACGGCTGGCTTTCGCTGCGTGCTAGCGCTCGATGCGACGGCTCCAGCACGGCCGATACAGAATCCGCAACCTGCGCAGGCAGCATTGCCAATTGGCGTGCCGACCGGGATGGCGCGCGCCCTTTTCAACGGCCGCGATCTGACCGGGTGGCACATCAGTTCGCAGTCCCGCAATCGGCGCAACGCGTGGAAGGCCGAGAATGGCGAACTGAAGAATGATGTCCTCGCGGGCGAAAGTGGCGCAAACCTCGAGACCGATGAAAAATTTTGGAACTTCAACCTTCACTACGAATACAAGGTGGCGCGGGATTCGCGGTCAGCCATTTCGCTGCGGTCCATCCATTGGCTGAAGATTCACGGCGACTTCATTGGCGGGCAACTCTCGGAGGCCAGCGATGGAACCATCGGCGGAAGAAAGGCGCCGGATGTCTATGCCTCCGATCGGAGTGGCGGCTGGAACACCGCGGATGTGACCATGGACGAGCAGACGCTGAGTGTGACGCTGAACGGGAAAAAAATCCACGATGCGGTGGATGTATCGGCGCTTCCGCGCGGAATCGCAGCCGAAGCATGGGCGCCCGGGCGAGCGGGTCCCGTCACCCT
>JBDSAR010000418.1:0-6544 GCA_039922035.1 Chthoniobacteraceae bacterium | reverse complement strand
CCCTCGGGATCCGGACGTTCGCCGAAGCCGCGGCGGTAGATGCTCACGAGGATGCCGATGCTCGCGAGGCAGAATGCGAGGCTCGATCCGCCGTAGCTGATGAATGGCAGCGGCAGGCCCTTGTTCGGCAGCAGCATCGTGGTCACGCCAATATTCATCGCGGCCTGCAGAGCGATGAGCATCACGATTCCCACGCCGAGCAGTCTTCCGAAGCGGTCGCTCGCACGCAGGGCGATCACGGTTCCCGCGACGAGGACAGTGAGGAAGCACACGATCACCGCCAGCGTGGAGACCAGCCCAAGCTCTTCGCCGACGACTGGCAGAATGAAGTCGGTGTGCGCAAAGGGCAGGTAGGAAAATTTCTGCCGGCCATTCCCAAGACCGAGGCCGGTGACTCCGCCGGAGCCAAAGGCGATGAGTCCCTGCATCTGCTGGTAGGCCTCCTTGGCGTAGTCGTCCGGGTGGAGAAATGCGAGCAGGCGGGCGGTGCGCTGGGGCATGAGCCAGATCGCGAGCGCCAGCGCGGCGATGCCGAGGCCCGCGCTGATGCCCAGATACGGCACACGTGCGCCGGCGATGAACATGACCAGCATCGTGGTGCAGAGGATGAGTGTGGAAGTGCCGAGGTCCACTTCCGGCACGATGAGCGCGACGATCACCAGGACCATGCCGAGCGGATACACGAATCCGCGGAGGAATTCGCGGGGCTTCATGTCCTTGCGCGAATACCACCAGGCGACGGTGATGAGCACCGCGAGCTTTGCAAATTCGGACGGCTGCAGCGTCATCCCGGCTGCACTCAGCCAGCGACGCGAGCCGTGGACTTTCCTGCCGATGTGCGGAAGGAGGCAGCACGCGAGCAGCACTGCCGCGGTCGCGTAAAAAATCCACCAGCGCTTTTCCATCCAGCGGTAATCAATCAGCGCCGCGAACACACACATGCCCCCGCCCACGACGAGCCACATGAGCTGGTGCGACAGGAAGTAATTCGGGTCCGCTTTGGCCTCGCGCGCGTATGCCCCCGTGCTCGTGAGCATGACGATCCCGATCGTAATGAGCGCGGCGACCGCGATTACGAGGAGGAATACGTTGAAGAAAACAAAGCGCTTCTGCATTGCGGGGAATCCGGTCAGCCGTTTTTCACAGGAAGTTTCAGCACCTGACCGGGCTGGATTTTCTTCGGATCCTTGATGCTGTTCACCTTCATCAGCTCCTCGTAGGTGCAGCCGTGCTCGCGTGCGATTTTCATCGGCGAGTCGTTCTTGCGCACCACGTAGGTTTTCGTGGTCTTGCGGTCAGCCGGGGGCAGGGCGGCCTTTTGCGCATTGGTCTGCACGGGTTTTGTTTCGGCGGGGGACGGGGTGCTTTGCACCACGGTCGCGGGCTTGGGAGTGGCGTGCGGCGTGAGGGTGGGATTCGCCGGAGCGAGGGATGCCGCCACGATCGGGGCTGCGGGTTTCACCGGCGCAGGCTTGGCGGCCGCGGGTTTAGCGGGGGCATTTTTCGGCGCGGCAGTCTGCGTGGGATTCCCCTGCGATGCGGTCTTGCTGCTCCGGCTTTCCTTGATCCGTGCAAAGGCGAAGACGCCCACAACCGCGATGATGTGAAGCGCGAGCACGACGATGAATGCACCGGAGAGGCGCGTGCTGTCGCCGTCGTCATCGGCCGGCATCTGGGTGGCGGTCCGCGCTGCGGCGTTGTAAGTCCGGCTGCGGACGAAGAAACGGCGGATTTTCTGCATTGGGTTTTTCATGGCTGGGATTCTTTTGGAGTGAGTGACTGGACGAGCTGGCGAAATTGGTTCCCGCGGTCGGCATAGTTGCGGAACATGTCGAACGACGACGTGCCGGGGCTGAACAAAACGATGTCGCCTTTGTGGGCCTGCGAGCGCGCGGTGTACAGCGCCTTTTCCAGCGAGCGTCCGGCATTGATGCACGGCACGCGCGGCGCCCAGAGGCGCTCGATGCGCTCTGCCATCTCGCCGAGCAGCACGGCGCACCGGCATTTCTCCGCGACGAGATCGGCCACGCTGTCGAACTCGAAGCCCTTGTCCTTGCCGCCCGCGATGAGCACGACCTTGCGGGTCTCGCCGGCGAGCGCCTTTTCGAGCGAGTCGAGATTGGTGGCCTTCGAGTCGTTCACGTAGTCCACGCCATCGAGTGTGCGGAGGAGTTCGCAGCGATGTGGCAGTGCCCTGTATGCGCAGAGCGGCGGGAGCATCTGTGCAAAATCGAGACCGCGGGTGAGGCCGGTCGCGAGCGCAGCCATGAGGTTCTCCGCGTTGTGCGAGCCGCGCAAGTTTGTGTCGCTCATCTTCAGCACGGGCTTGCCCTCGAAATGGATCACGCCGTCGCGCAGGTCGAAGTCGCCGCCGCACTCGTAGGCGCTGAACGTGATGCGGCGTGCCTTCAGTGGCGGGAGCTTGTCGCGGAGATTCACCACGGCCCAGTCGTCCGCGGTCTGGTTCTCGAAGATGCGCGCCTTTGCGTCGAAATACGACTGGAGCGAAGGATAGCGATCGAGGTGATCCGGCGCGAAGCCGAGCCACACTGCGACGGTCGGACGGAAGGTGCGGATCTCCTCGAGCTGAAAGCTGCTGACCTCGACGGTCATCACGTCCATCGCGCGACCCTCGCGGACCTTGCCGGAAAAGGCCGGCCCAATGTTGCCGCATGCCACGGTCTTCACGCCGCAGCCGAGGAGCATTTTTTCGATGAGCTGCGTTGTCGTTGTTTTGCCGTTCGTCCCGGTGATGGCGATGACGGGGCGCGCGCAAAGCACGAAGGCGAGTTCGAGTTCACCGATGATCGGGATGCCGCGCGCGATGAAATTTTTCACGAGCACCGTCGCCGGGTTTATGCCGGGGCTGAGAACCGCGAGATCGTATTCGGTTTTATCGGAATCCGCCGCCGGTCCCGCGAGCACCGTCGCGCCTTCGCGCTGGAGCGCGTTGATTTTTTCGCGCAGCAAACGGGCATCACCGCTGTCGAGCACGGTCACACCCGCGCCTTCCGCGAGCAGCAGGCGCGCCGCTGCGCCGCCGCTTTCGCCTGCGCCGAGGACTGCGATATGCTGACCTTTGGTCTGCATTTTCACCGGAGTTTCAGGGTGGCGAGCCCGAGGAGGGCGCAGATGAACGAGATGATCCAGAAGCGCGTGACGACCGCGGTTTCCTTCCAGCCGGACAGCTCGAAGTGATGGTGCAGCGGCGCCATGCGGAACACGCGGCGGCCCTGGCCATACTTGCGTTTTGTGTATTTGAACCAGAACCGCTGAATGAGGACCGAGGCCGCCTCGACGACGAAGACGAAGCCGATCACGACGAGCAGCAATTCCTGTTTCACGCAGATCGCCACGACGCCGATCGCGCCGCCGATCGCGAGCGACCCCGTGTCGCCCATGAACATTTTCGCCGGGTGTGCATTGAACCACAGGAAGCCGAGCGACGCGCCTGCGAGCGCCATGCAGAAGACGGTGAGTTCGCCGGCCTGCGGGTAAAATGGCACTTGGAGGTATTCGGAGAAGACGTGGTTCCCGGCGAGGTATGCGAGGACGGCGTAGGCAAAGGTGACGGTCAGCGTGCAGCCGGTGGCAAGTCCGTCCAGGCCGTCGGTGAGGTTCACCGCGTTCGAGGTGCCGAGGATGATGCCGGCGAAAAACAGGAACGTGATGATGATGCCCATGTTCGGGATGAGCATCTTTTTGTAGAACGGCACGTAGAGCGCGCTGGCCTGCTGCTGGAGCCGCGGATCGGTGAGGAAGAACCATGTCACCCCCACCGCGATGAGGAGCTGCACGAAAATCTTCGTGCGCTCGCGGACCCCCGTGGAGTTCTTCTTCGAGACCTTGAGATAATCGTCGGCAAAGCCGAGCGCGCCCGCGGCGATCATCGCGCTGAGCACGAGCCAGACGAACGAGTTGTCCGGCCGCGCCCAGAGCAGCGTGGAGACGACCGTCGTGCCGAGGAGCAGGATGCCGCCCATCGTCGGCGTGCCGGCTTTCTGGCCGTGCAGTTCGGCGAGTTTGTGGACTTCGTCGGCGTTGCGGATCGGCTGGCCGAGTTTGAGCGAAAGGAGTTTGCGGATCGTGAAATTGCCGAGCGCAAGCGAGAGCACGAATGCGGTGAGTGCCGCGGACACTGCGCGAAAGGTGACGTATTGGAAGACGTTGAACGCCTTGAAAAAGTCGCCTGTCGCTCCGTTGGAGAGGCGTTCGAGATAGTAGAGCATCAGCAGCTCCTCCCTTCCAATGCCTGCACGATGCGTTCGAGCCGCGCGGAGCGGCTGGCCTTCACGAGCACGGTGTCGCCCGGTTGCGCGATGCCGCGCAGGGTGCGCGTGGCTTCGTCGGCGTCCGCCGTGCGGATGACGTTGCCGACGCCGGAATTTTCCGCGGCGTCCGCGATCCAGCGTGCCGACTCGCCAACGGTGATTACGAAGCTGATTTTTTCGCGGCCTGCGATTTCGCCGACGCTGCGATGGCCGCGCTCGCTTTCTTTTCCAAGCTCGCCCATCCCGCCGAGCACTGCGATGCGGCGGCCTTTGCCGGGCATGTGTGCGAGCGTCACGAGCGCGGCGCCCATGCTGTCGGGGTTTGCGTTGTACGTGTCGTCGAGGATGCGGATGCCGCCGATGGTCTTCTGCGTGAGCCGGCCCGCGGTGAGGTCCAGCGCGCGGAGGCCGGCGGCGCATTCATTGAGGGAAAGTCCGAGCGAGATTCCTGCAGCGCAGGCGAGCAGTGCATTGCGCACCATATGCTCGCCGGGGACGGGCAAGTCCGCCTGCACGCTCTGCCCGGCGGCGTGGAGGCGGAACCTGATTCCCGTGGAAAGATGTTCGAGATCGGTCGCGCGCACATCGCCGCCGTGCAGGCCGGCGGTCATTACGCGTGCGCGCGTACGTTTTGCGATGGCCGGAGTGAACTCGTCATCGGCATTCAGGATGACGGTTCCGTTTTCGCCGACGGCCTCGGCGAGCGTGCCTTTTTCCTGCGCGATGGCCTCGCGCGTGCCGAGGAACTCGATGTGCGCGACGCCGACATTGGTGACGATGGCGATGTCCGGTCGCGCAATGGCTGCGAGCGGCGCGATTTCGCCGGCGTGGTTCATCCCGATCTCAAACACGCCGACATCGTGGGTGCTGTCCGCGCGGAGGATCGAAAACGGCACGCCGAGGTGGTTGTTCAGATTTCCCGCGGTGCGTGTGACGCTGAAGCGCTGCGCAAGGACGGACGCGCAGAGATCTTTCGTGGAGGTCTTCCCGTTGCTGCCGGTGATGCACACCGAGGTGAGGCGCAGGGTGGTGCGATATGCCGCCGCGAGCGATTGGAGTCCGTGCACGGTGTCGGTGACGATGATGGGCGAAAACGATGCAGGCAGGCCTGCAATCTCCCGCTCGACGAGCGCGCCGGTCGCACCGAGCCGCGCGGCGTCGGCGAGGTAATCGTGGCCGTCGAATTTCTCACCACGGATCGCGACGAAGAGATCGCCGGGCTTCAGCGCACGCGAGTCTGACGACACGCTGGTGATCGTCGCCGCAGCGTCTCCGCCGACGAGTCGCCCGCCGGACCACGCTGCGATCTGGGAAAGCGGCGTGGCGTCCATTACTCGCGCTCCTCCCTGCGGCGGCGTCTTTCATCCGCGTCGAGCGGACGCCCCTCCGATTGGTCGCGCGGAATGCGCGGGCGCACCGACGGCGGCTCGAATTCCGTGCGTGATCCGAGCGCGCTTGCGGCGATCGCGGCGTCGTCGAAGGGGATCGTGTGGTCCGCAAATTCCTGGTAGCTCTCGTGGCCCTTGCCCGCGAGGAGGATGATGTCGCGCGGCTGCGCCATCGCGATGGCGTGAAAGATCGCCTCCCTGCGATCGGGCACGAAGTCCGGCCGCAGCCGGCGGAAGCCGGGCTTGATGTCCTCGATGATCGCGATGGGATCCTCCTTGCGGGGATTGTCGCTCGTCACGATGGCGTGGTCGGCGATCGCGTCCACGGCGGCGGCCATCTTGGGACGCTTCGCGCGGTCGCGATTTCCACCGCAGCCGAAGACGACGATGAGCCGCGCGGGGTTTAGTTCGCGCAGTGTGCGGAGCACATTCGTGAGTGCGTCGTCGGAGTGTGCGTAGTCCACGAAGACGCGGAAGGGCTTCTGCGCTGGGACAGCCTGCAGGCGTCCTGGGACGGGGGCCGCCGTTGCGAGCGACTGAACGGCATTGCGGACGTTCACGCCGAGCGCGTGCGCGGCCGCGATGGCGGCGAGTGAGTTGTAAACATTGAACGTGCCGATCAGGGGCATGCGGACGAGATAGCTTTTTCCGAGTGCCTCGAGTTGGTACGTGGTGCCGGCGAAATCCATTTTCACATCGCTCGCACGGAACTGCGCGCTGCGGCCCACGCCGTAGGTGATCACTTCCATCTCCCGGCAGAAACGATCGGCGAGCTGCGCGCCAAAGCGATCGTCGCTGTTAAAAATGGCGCGCCCCTTTTTCTTCTGCTGATCGCGGATGCCGGAGAAGAGGCCGGCCTTCGTCTCGAAGTACGCCTCCATTGTG
>JBDSAR010000417.1:0-23828 GCA_039922035.1 Chthoniobacteraceae bacterium | reverse complement strand
CGTCGTCCGCACGACGGGGCGCATTTTCAAAATCACGCACGGCGAGCCGAAGCGCGTGGAGCCGTTCGATCTCGCCAAACTCGGAACAAGTGATCTCGTGAAGATGTACACGCATACAAACGCGTGGTTTGCACGGCAGGCCCAGCTTGAACTCACTCGTCGTTTCGGCGGCGTCGAGCGCGACGACGAGTTCGAGGGACAAATGAAAGTGACGGCAGGGCTCCTCATGGCAGCTTCTGGTGAACAGAATCTCGCAGCTCGCCTGCGTGCGATTTGGACATGGCATATCATTCGCGCCTTCCTTGCTCCTCACGATCAAAGTCTGGTCAAGCACCTGCTCCATGACCCTAACGAGCATGTCCGCACATGGGCGATCCGGCTGCTCTCGGATCGCTGGCCGCTCGACACCTGCATGAGCCAACGGCCTCCGAACGCCCTGAAATTTCTCGGAGCGCCGGAAGAAATTGTCAGCGAGTTTTCCAAGCTCGCAAAATCCGATTCGTCGGCGCTGGTTCGCCTCGCGCTCGCATCCGTGCTTCAGCGCCTGCCCGCGCCGCAGCGGCCTGCACTTGCCTCGGCGCTCGTCGCGCACGCGGAAGATGCGAACGATCACAATCTCCCGCTGATGATCTGGTACGGCCTCATTCCCGTCGCGGACTACGATCCAGCGGCGGTTGCCGATATCGGAACGAAATGCGAATTGCCGCTGACGCGGCGCTTCATTGCGCGGCGGCTCGTCGAGGACATCGAGAAAAACCCTGCGCCGGTGAATGCATTGCTCACCGCGGCGCAGACGAAGGGTGCGGCGTTTCAAGCCGACATCCTCGGCGGTCTCGCCGAGGGTATGAACGGCTGGCGCAAGGCGACGAAGCCGGCAGCCTGGGATGCGCTCGCGGCTTCGCTCGCGAAGTCCGACGACGAGGCACTGCGCGGTCGCGTGCGCGAACTCAGCGTGCTCTTCGGCGACGGGCGAGCGCTGGATGAGGTGAAGCGGATCGCGCTCGATGGGAAAGCTGACATGAATGCGCGCAAGGCGGCGCTGCAGACGCTCATCGAGAGCAATCCGCCGGACCTCCGGAGCGTGTGCGAGAAGCTGCTCGGCACGCGCTTTCTCAATGCGGTCGCGGTGCGCGGGCTTTCGCGGTTCGACGATCCGGCGATCGGCGAGCAGCTCGCGAAGAGCTATCGCAATTTCCATGGCACCGATCGTGGCACGGTGATGGAGACGCTTGTCGCCCGTCCCACCTTTGCGAAGTCGCTGCTCGCGGAGGTCGCCACCGGGAAAATCCCGCGCGCCGATGTCACGCCTTTCCACGCACGGCAGATCCGCGCTTTCAACGATCCCGCGCTCACGAAACTGCTCACCGATGCGTGGGGCGAATTGCGAGAGCCGGCCGCGGACAAGAAGGCGCTCATCGCAAAACTCAAGGCGCGGCTCACGCCCGACGTGCTCGCGAAGGCGGACCACAGCGCCGGGCGGCTGACTTTCAGCACGGTCTGCGCGGTGTGCCACCGGCTCTACGGGCAGGGCGGCGAGATCGGTCCGGACCTCACCGGCTCGGGGCGCGACAATCTTGACTACCTGCTCGAAAACATCGCCGACCCGAGCGCGGTCGTGAATGCGGACTTCCGCATGACGATGGTGGAGATGAAGGACGGTCGCCTGCTCGCAGGCGTCATCCCGGCGCAGACGGCGAAGACTGTGACAATCCGCGCGCTGACGGGGAGCACGACGGTCGAGCGTTTAGAGATCAAGAAGATGGAGCAGTCCGCGGCCTCGATGATGCCCGAGGGATTGCTGGAGGCATTGAGCGAGATGCAGGTGCGCGACCTCATTGGCTACCTCATGCAGAAGACGCAGGTGCCGCTGCCGGACGGGGCGAAATAGCGATCTTCCCACCTGCATCCGCCGCGGCCAAGATGCGGACATGCTGCGCCTTTTCACCGCACTCATCCTCCTCACCTCGGCGGCGCAGGCGGAGCGCCCGGCAAAATGGGCGCAGCCGGTGCAGGGGGCGACCGTGAAAAATCTCAACCGCGTGACGCCGCAGCTTTTCCGTTCCGCGCAGCCGGATGCGGCGGGGATGCGCGAAATTGAAAAGCTCGGGGTGAGGACGGTGATCGATCTGCGCGATTTGAACGATGACCAGGACGAGGCGCGCGGGACGAAGCTGCGATTGCTCAGCGTGCCAATGAACACCTGGCACATCGAGGATGAGGACGTCGTGCGCGTGCTCACATTGCTGAGGCGGAGGAAAAACGGGCCGTTTCTGGTGCATTGCCACCACGGCTCTGACCGCACGGGGGTGGTGTGCGCGATGTTTCGGATCGTCGAGCAGGGATGGAGCCGGGAGGACGCGATCCGCGAACTCAGGGACGGCGGGTTCGGCTTCCACAAGGCGTGGGTGAACATCCCGCGCTACCTCGGGAAAGTGGACATCGAGAAAATCCGACGGGGCGTGGACTCAGCCGCGAAGTGACTCCGCCACGGGCGCAACACAGATGCCCTTTTTAAAGTGGCTCGCCGACCTGATATCTACCCCCGGAGGCTACGGATGGCAGCCGCAGCCGGTGCCGCAGCCGCCGCCTTGCACGGCTCCCGCCGGAACGGGCTCGCCTTCGGGGATGGGCTCGCCGACGACGCGGACGGCGAATTTCATGTCCTGCAGCGCGATGTGTTCGCGGACGGCGGTGACGAATTGCTCGACGGACGGGTCGGGCAGGACGGCGCAGTCGAGTTGGAGGCGGACGGGCTTGCCGGTGAGCTGCGGGAAGGTGTCGAACAGCTCGCCGTCGAGCGCGAAGCTGAGGTAGGCGTTCACTTTTTCCTGGAGCTGGAAGATGCGCTCCTCGGAGCCGTCCCACGGGCGCTGCTCGACCATGATGAGGACGATGTCGCCGGCTTCCTTGTCGAATGCGAGGGCATCGAGGCCGCGGGGGTTGGCGACTCCGAAAGCGGCGGCCTGCTCGGGCTCGGGGCCGTGGTCGTGGGATTGGTGCTGGCAGCAGGAGTCGCTCATGGCGCAAAGGGATGGACGAGGAGGGGCGGTCTGTCAAAGACTCGGCGCATGAAAGCGATCCAAGTGCGGGCGTTCGGCGGCCCGGAAGTCCTCGAACTCTGCGACGTGCCCGACCCTCAGCCGGGGCCGGGACAGGTCGTCGTGCGGCTTGCCGCGGCGGGGGTGAATCCTGTCGAGACCTACATCAGATCAGGGGCGTATGCGAAACTGCCGACGCTGCCGTGGACGCCGGGTTCGGATGGGGCGGGCGTCGTGGAAAGTATGGGCGCGGGGGTGGAGGGGAAGTTCCATACGGGGCAGCGCGTGTGGGTCGTGGGGAGCGTGAGCGGGACTTACGCGGAGGCGGCGGTGTGCGATGCGGGACGGGTTTTCGCATTGCCGGACAAGGCGACTTTCGAGCAAGGCGCGGCACTGGGCGTACCGTATGCGACCGCATTCCGGGCGCTGATGCAGCGCGGCGGCGCGAAGGCTGGCGAGACGGTGCTGGTACATGGCGCGACAGGCGGCGTGGGCGTGGGCGTGGTGCAGTTTGCAAAGGCGGCAGGCCTGCGCGTGCTGGCGACCGCGGGGAGCGACGAAGGAAGGAAGCTGCTCGCCGGTCTCGGGGCGGACGGGATTTTCGACCACAGCGCGGAGGACTGCGCTCATGCGGTCCTCGCGGCAACGGATGGCAAAGGCGTGGATTTGATCATCGAAATGCTGGCCAACGTGAACCTCGCCCGCGACCTGCCTTTGCTCGGTCGAAGAGGCCGGATCGTCGTGGTCGGCAGCCGGGGGAGCATCGAAATCAACCCGCGCGATCTGATGCTTCGCGACGCCGACATCCGCGGGGTGATGCTCGCAAACACCCCCGCGGCGGAACTGACCGAATGCCACGTGGTGATCGGGCGCGGTCTCGCCACGGGCAGTCTGAATCCGATCATCGGCGAGGCGTTCCCGCTCGGCGATGCCGCGGCCGCTCATCGCGCGGTCCTCGCATCCGGCCATCGTGGAAAGATCGTGCTGCGCATGGTTGAGATGAAGTGAACGGTGATTCTGAATTCTTTGACAGGCGGCAGCGCACGCGGGAGTTATTCACAGGAAAACAGGCCTCCATACGAGGGTGGAAAAAGTTATTCACATCCATTCACAACCCATGAAAAAACTTGTTGCCTCAATGTGCCAACACCGTTACAAACCGAACCGTGCCGCAAGGCATTTGAGTAGTAACACACACAAACACCACCACAAAACACCATGAACAAAAACACCATCACAACGTTTGCCGCTCTCGCGGCAGCGTGCTTCCTAGGCTCCACCGCCTCCGCAGCACACAAGCGCGACCATGACGACAAGAACGTCAAGCCGATGAAGAAAGTCGTCGAACCCGTGCAGGAATCCTGCATCACGGGCGACATCGGCTTCGACATCGTTAGCACCTACATCACCAAGGGCATTGTCCAGCAGAACCAGGGCTTCATCATCCAGCCTTACGCTGATCTGCACTTCCGCATCTACAAAGGTGCAGGCGCACTCACCTCGGTCACGGTTGACCTCGGCATCTGGAATTCCTTCCACGGCCATCACAACTCGCCCGCCGGATTCGGCACGACCTCCAACTGGTATGAGTTCGACTTCCAGGCCGGCCTGACGTTCAACTTCGACAAGCTCGCCGTCGGCGGCTATTTCAAGACGTATGAGAGTCCCTCATCGTCCTTCCCCAACGCCTACACGGCTGGCATCACCCTCGCGTACGACGACAGCGCCGCACTCGGGAACTTCGCCTTGCATCCGTATGCCTTGGTCGAACTCCAGCTTGAGAAGACAACCGGTAATAGCCTGAACGGCAGCCGTGGCCAGTATTATGAAATCGGTATCGCTCCCGGTCACACCTTCGGTGCGCTGACTCTGTCGCTGCCCGTCAAGGCTGGCTTCGGCAGCGGCGGCTTCTACCTTGGAAACCGTGGCTTCGGATTCATTGGCGTCGGTGCCCGCGCCGACTATGCGCTGAACTACATTCCCGCCTGCCTCGGCAAGTGGTCAGTCAACGCCGGCGTGACCTACTACCGCCTCGGCGGTAGCAACAACCCGCTCAATCCGAGCGGTGCAGCCGGCAATGGCTTCGCTGGACCTATCACGGACAAGAACCAGATCGTGTTCCAGGGCGGCCTCAAGGTCGCGTTCTAAGGCACACAGCAGTCTGTTCTGAAATTCAACTCCCCTGGGGCGGCAACGTCCCAGGGGAGTTTTCTTTTGCGGTGAAAATCCGGAATCGGCCAAGGTCTGAGAGGGGGCACCGAAAATGCACGCACCGGAGGCGGAAGCGCCATTTATTGAAACGCGGAGACGCGGAGACGCAAAGAAAACCGGACAATCCCTGCTTGCCCTCTCTTCTGTTTTCACCGCGTCTCCGGTTCTTCACATATAATTTTTGACTATCGTCCACACTCTGAGAGATGCGCAACCCGGCGCAGGCCACGGGCGGCAGTCGTCTGTCCCACGCATGGAAAAAACGCCTTCCACATGGAGGACAGCCAAGGCGGCCGCCCTCCGAATCGGCATCATGTCCACATCCATCGGCATCCAGATGTTCAACTTATTTTGGTGTAAAAACGGAAAACCGGATTTTCTTCCGACACCAGTTGCCGATGGCACAATCGGTGCTAACTAAACCTGCATCCAAACGGCCCATTCGAATGAACTTCCTTGTTGTTGACGACAATCGCCTCCTGAACCGCTTCCTGACGACTTACCTCCGCGGCAAGGGCCACGGCTGTTCATCGCTTTCGGACAGCTCCAAGGTCCAGAGTTGGCTCGATATCAATCCCTGCGACGCGATCATCCTCGACATCGGCATGCCCAAAATTGACGGCATCTCCCTGACCGCGCAGATCCGCGAAAAGCTTCCCTCACTTCCGATCGTGATGTTCACCGGATTGGGCTACGACGAGGAAGCCATGCAGGCCGCCCGCAAGGCGGGTGCAAACGGTTACGTCAGCAAGGGCTTGGGCCCTTCGGAAATCTACTCCGCGCTGATGAGGGTCCTCAGCCAGTCCACACTGCCGAGCGCCCAGGTCGCGTAACCCGGCAGTGGAGGACACCAGTCCTGCTCATCTCCCGAGTCGCTGCAGAAGCCCCTTCAGTTCGCGCGCCTCCCATTGGCCCGGCGCATTCGGCCTGTCGAGGTAACCATAGTTCAAGACCGAACCGGCGCACGCCAGCACCAGCCGCGAAACCTGCCCGAATTTCCCCATCCCCATCACGGCCACCGGGCCCGCCTTTTCCTCCGCGGCAAAGTCAAGCAGTCGAGCCACAGCCCCGGCGCCATCCGCCAGACATGCCAGCTTGAAAATATCCGCGCCGGCGGCAAAGGCCCGCCCGCGTCGTGCACGCATCTCCGCCAAAGTCGGGGTCCGGCGGAAATGATGATCGGAAACCACCACCCGAATCCCCCTTTCCTTCGCCAATGAGACCGCCTCGCGCATCGCCGCGAGTGATCGGAGTTCCACGTCCACCAATGCCGCCGACGGCAGAAACTCCCGGAATAATTCCCGGCGGCGCACCACGGAAAGATTCCCGATTCCTCCCTCGGCCGGATGCCGCACCGTCAGCAGGACCGGGAGCTTCGCCTTTTCCAGCAGACGCCGCACCCCGGCGAGACCGCCGGCAAGCGCGTCCACGCGAAGCTCCAGCAAATCCACGTCCCGCTTTGCCAGCTTTTCCGCCAAGCGCAGCCCGGCTTGCGTATGCACTGTGGCAACGACCGAAACCGTGGATAAAGTTGATCCTGAAAGCTTTTTCACTCTGGTCACGCGGTGTTATGATGTAATGCTGAAAATCCCCTAACTTTCGACTATGCTCGGTCGCCAGCAGAAACTCAATTTGCAATTCCTCCAGATCATTGACGGATTTCTGGTCGTCGCCTCATTTTGGGCTGCGCATTGGTTCCGCTACAATGGCCCCGAGTTTGGCCTGTTCGAGATCCCCATCCAGCCATTCACCGAGTTCCAATGGCTGTTTTTCGTCCTCATTTTCTTCGCCCCCATCTGTCTTCACGCGCAGGGCTTCTACGAGCATCCCGAGCGCAAGACAGTCGGCAGAAGCCTCGGCCAACTCGGACGCTCAGCCGTCGTGCTGGGCCTCATCATCGGGTTGTTTGCCTACTTTTTCAAACGCAGCGTGGACAGCCGCGCCGTCATGCCGATCTTCGCCGCTCTTGCCACGACCCTCCTGCTCACCCGCGAAGGAATCACCGTGAGCCGCTACAGGCAGAGTGTAAGAAGCGGCAAAATCCGCGAACGCGTCATCCTCGTCGGCACCTCCTCCGACAACCGCGCCTTCCGCAAAACATTCACCCCCTCCGAAATCATGGAAATCGAAGTGGCCGAGGATGTGGACGTGACCGGCACGAGTGTCCCTGAGTTCATCGAAATGCTCCACCGGCACACTCCCGAGCGCGTCCTCTTCGTCGGCGGCCACGGCGAACTCGGCCGTCTGCAGGAATACATCGGAGCCTGCGAGATCGAAGGCGTCGAATCCTGGCTCAGCGCCGACTTCATGCAGACCCCCATCGCGCGGCCGGACTTCGATCATTTCGGCAACCGCCCCATGCTCGTCTTCCGCACCGCACCGAGCGTATCGTGGGCGTTGTTTCTCAAGCACCTGTTCGACCGCATCGTCGCACTGTTGCTCCTCGTCGCATTCTCCTGGCTGTTCCTGCTCATCGCCATCGTCATCAAGCTCACGTCAAAAGGCCCCGTGATTTTCCGTCAGGCGCGCGGCGGGAAAAATGGACGCCCGTTTTCGATGTTCAAATTCCGCACCATGCAGACCGACGCCGAGATGCAGCGCGAGGAGCTTCAGAAATTCAACGTCATGTCCGGCCCCGTTTTCAAAGTGGACAAGGATCCCCGCGTGACCGGCATCGGACGACTCCTCCGCAAGACCTCCCTCGACGAACTCCCTCAGCTCTGGAACGTCCTCAAGGGCGACATGAGCCTCGTCGGCCCGCGCCCGCTCCCGATGTACGAGGTCGAGCGCATCGAGGCCACGGCCCACCGCCGCAGGCTCAGCATGAAGCCAGGCATCACCTGCCTCTGGCAGATCAGTGGTCGAAACAACGTCACCAGCTTCGACCACTGGGTCGCCCTCGACCTCGAATACATAGACAACTGGTCCCCTCTCCTCGACCTGCGCATACTGCTCAAGACGATCCCCGTCGTCCTGTTCGGCTGGGGCGCAAAGTAAGCCGCGGCGGCATCCCCGTCACGGTTTCGGCGCAGCCGGCGGAGGCGATCCGATGATCGGCTGGGCCGCAGGAGCCGGTGCCGCAGGGTTCGCCGGTGCCACAGATGCCGGTGCCGGAGTCGGCGTTGGAGGAGGTGGTGGTGGTGGCGGTTGCTGCCACATGAAAAATTTCCCGGTGTGCTCGCCAAGTTCATCGAGCAGCGCAGCGCAGCGCGTCTGCCACAGCAGCAGATTCGGCGGCCCCGTCTCCTTCTCCCCCGTGCCTGGAAAAACGATGTACGTGGCCTTCAGATCATTCACCGCACGCACATCGCCATTCGACTTCGGATTGATCTCGCGGCACAGCCGCAACGAAGCCTCCCCGATCTTCGTCGTCGGCCCCGAATCACCGATGATCGCCGGATAAAAGACATCGCCCGCCAGCACCAGGCAATAGTCCCCGATGCGCGGCGTGAATCCGCCCCTCCTCCCGCTGACCATCTGCCCCGGCAGCACGATGAACGGATCCAGCGAACCAATCAGAAAGCTGTGCGCCTTCATGTCCGCAACCTCCGCGCGCAGTCGCGCATTTTCGGACTTCAGCCGCTGCAAATCCGCGGCGTTCTTCGGATCCTTGATCTTCAGATCATTGTCCCCGATGCGTTTCTCCCAGATTGGCACACACGGATTCGGCGTCGGCGTGCGCTTCTTCCAGCGATACGTCGTCATCGGCTGGTACGTCCGCGAACTCGTGTCGAAAGTCGGCATGCGATCGCCATCCGCACCATCCGTGTCCACATCCATGTCCGCCTGGACGAGCAACGCCTTGCGCTTCGTCTTCGGATTCGTGAGTTCGAGGATCGTCTCGCAGTCGAAAAAATTGTGCCTCGAAATAAGCTGGTCGAGCCGGTCCAGATTCGAGCGAATTGACGTCACCTTCCTCCGGTAAAAGTCATCGTAATCCGGGGACACCTTCGCGCTGCCCAGCATCTCGGTGAGCCCCGGCAGCAACGTCGCGATGTTCGCGTTGAGCTTGGAAAGCTCCTCAATGTTCCGGTGCGGCTTCGGCACCGTCACCTTCACGCTCACCTCCACGGAGTAGCTCTCCGAGGTGTTCCGTTCCGCCGTCGCCGTCCTGCCTTGCACCGTCTCCAGCTTCGTCTTGAAATGGATCCCGTTGAAAATGCTGCCCACGTTCAGCGTCTTTTGCGGCACGTACGGCGTCGGCTCCGGCGTGGGCGCGGGAATCGGAGTCGGAGTCGGCTCGGGTGTCGGTCGCGGCGTTGGCGTAGGAGCAGGCGTGGCCGTCGGACTCGGCGTCGGTGTGGGAGTCTTCGGCAGCCCCGGCTTTTGATCACACCCCGTCAGACAAAGCGCAAAGGACACACCGCACAGCGCAGCATGGCGCAGCAGCGCAGCCCATTTCTTCGACGAATGGTTGGAGTTACTTCCTGCGCGCATCACGGGACGGAATTCCAAGGAAAAGACGAAGGATGCAGATCGGCACCAGCGCCGTGAAAAACATCATCACCGCCAGCGGCACACCGGGAATCGTCCGCGCGCGACCGCGATCCAGCCCGCGCAATCCATCGCGCACAATTCGCTCCACCGGCTGCTTCAGAAAATCCGGCGCAGGCAGCGCATCCTTTTCCCCGGCGCGCGCCGCAGCCGATCCGAATTCCGTATCCACCGGCCCAGGGCACAGCGCCGACACCGCCACACCCGTCCCGCGCAACTCCCCGCGCAGCGCCTCGGTGAAGCTGGTCACGTACGCCTTGCTCGCCGCATACACCGCCATCTTCGGCATTGGCAGATAGCCCGCGATCGAACTCACATTCAAAATCGCCCCGCGCCCCGAGCGGATGATCCCCGGAAGCAGCGCATGAGTCAGTCGCGTGAGTGCCTGGATGTTCACATCCAGCATTGCCTGCACGCGCTTCCAGTCACTGTCCTCGAAAAGGCCGTGGTCGCCGAGCCCCGCGTTGTTGATCAGAACATCCACCTTCGTCCCCCTTTCCTCCAGCGCCGCGAGCAGCCGCTCGATCTGCGCCCCATCGCCGAGATCTGCCTCATGGATCTGGATCTCCATCCCGCTCCGTTCGAGTTCCGCCTTCAGCGCCGCGATCCGATCCCCGCGCCGCGCGACGAGCACCAGCACGCTTGCATGCGGCGCAAGCTGACGCGCCATTTCCGCGCCGATGCCCGACGAGGCTCCGGTGATCAATGCTGTGCAGCCGTGAAGTGATGTCATGTGCGCGCGACTTATTCCGCTTCCCGTCTTACGTGTCGAGTGACGAGTGCGCGGCACAGCGCCCGCTTAAAGGTTGAGCGTTGAGCGTTTGACGTTGATCCCGCCGAAGGCGCCTCCCGAATGAGGACGCCGGTTCAGAAATCGGTCCCGCCGCTGCGCGGGCTCAACGCCAAACTTCCACCGAGGGCACAACGTGCACGCCGGATTTTCCGCTCGCAGCATCGCCATGCGCCGCGTCCATTTCCGCGCATGAACATCCTGAACATCGCCGCACAGATCCCCTTCACCACGAAGGACGGCTCGACGATCCGCAGCATCCTCGACCGCACGAATGCGCCCGTGAAAAACCAGTCGCTCGCCGAAGCCACCGTGCCCGCCGGCACTTCGACTCAGCGCCACTACCACTGGCTGAGCGAGGAATTTTATTTCATCCTCGAAGGCCGCGGCACGATGGAAATTGACGGCGCAATGCGCGAAGTCGCACCCGGCGACGCGATCATCATTCCGCCCGGCGCATGGCACACGATCACCGCGCGCGAGATCGGCGAAAGCCACTGCAACATTGCCGCCCGTCACTTCCGGCACCTGTTGCGCCAGAGTGGCGACTTGGGCACGCGCTTGTTCGTTGGCTGCCGTCACCTTCAAAGCGAGCAAGTGACCGAGTTGCGGCGGCAGATCGCGCCATGGGCTGCCGGTACGCTGCAGATGACGAACCGCTTCGAGAAACTCCCGATCGGGCATTTCGCCCGGCGCATCCTGTGCGCAAGATCCTCCCGGCGGCGGAGTGTTTGGCGGCCGCGAGCGCCTTTTCCAGCTTGGACCAGACTTCATCGGTGAGGATCTTGCGCACAGGATGTTTGAGGATCCCAAGTTTCAACCAGTTCCAGCAATTATAGTGCAGAATAACATTCGTGAACAGGCGCTAATTTTCATCCTCGCGAAGGTGCTCGGCAAATAGTCGTCGCCGTCCACAACTCACATCCCGACCTGCCTTATGAACACTGAATCGTCAGCCCATACGCGTGCCGTCATGCACGACTTCCGATCCGACGGCACCCGTTTTCCGTTCGTGAACTGGAGCGCAATCCTCGGCGGAACCATCCTCGCAATGGGCGTCCATTTCTTCCTCGGCACGTTGCGCGTCGGCGCCAGCCTGGCGGTCTTCTATCCTCTCACGGATGCGCATCCGGCGGAAAATTTCAGCCTCGGGGCAGCCGTCGTGTGCTCCGTCTGCGCGCTAGTGGCCTTGTATTGTGGTGGAGTGCTGGCAGGGCGTTATTCACATTCGCTGCATGGTGGCTTCGTGCATGGCATCCTCGTCTGGAGCATCACCCTGATCATTGCGCTCACCTTTGCCTCAATCGGCACGGGCACCATCCTCGGAGGCGCGCTCAAAGTACTGGGCCAGGGTGCGGCGATGACCGGGCAGGCGGCGGCGGCCGGCGCGGGCCAGGTGCTCAAGCACGCGGCCAAGCGGACGGACACGCAAACGGGCAGTTTCATTGATGAATCCGTGCAGGCAATGCCCGCCGGTTCGCCCCAGAGAGCCACGCGAGCCAAGCGTGAAATCGGCTTCGCGGTCGTTCGGCATTTCGCGCCTGGCAATGATGTGAATTCGCCGGAACACCGCCGCGCCGCCATCCAATCCCTCACCACTTATGCCGGCATGAATGAAGCCGATGCCACCAAGACCGTGGACGACTGGACCACATTCTATCGCAACCTTCAGGCTGAACTCGCGGCCATCCAAGGCCGGGCCGACGAACAGGCGCGCATCGTCGCCGATGAAGCCGCCAGCCATCTCTCCGCCGCCGCCCTTTGGTCCTTCGTGGGGCTGCTCCTCGGCCTGCTCGTGAGCGCATTGGGCGGGACTGTCGGTGCCCGGAGCGCGGTCTTCCACCACGGCGGAGTTCGCTGAGGTCACCACGCCGGTTCGGGCAGTAAGAACGGCTCTCTGCGAATCGGTCCCATTGTTCAATGACCCGCTGGCGCTCGCGGACGGGAAATTGCTGCGCAACAAAGTTAGCGTGGCCTTTCTTCACGGAGCAGGGGCGCCCTCACCCCAATGGGCAACTGGGGAGCGAGGGCACCCCTGCTCCTCGTGCCGCAGTCACGACATTTCTCGAACCGCTCTAGGACAGCGCGTCGGGGGAAATCGGATTGCGGATGACGCAATCGAGGCGGTGGATTTGCATCAAGCTGCGGAGCGTTTGGCTGCGCGGTTCAGCCAGCGGTCCCTCATCCAACCGAAAAGCGCGGGCTTCGCGAAGTTCAGGGCGAACTTGAGCGCTGTCAGCGCGAAAGCCGCCTTTCCCACCTCGGCGACTGGCGTGGGGATCACGACTTTCCGCCGGGCGGGCAGCAGTTTTGAAAGCAGCAAGCCGAGTAACGCCGCACCGCCGAGCCAGGCCGTTTGATTGCCATGGAAACTTCGAGTTACCTTCGCGCCGAAATCGAGATCGTGGCGAATGGCCGTGGTGTAAGCCGTGAGCGAATCGCGCGACGCGGCGAGTTCGGCGATCAGTGCTTTGTGGTCAGGTGGGTTAGCCATTGTTGATCCTTTTTGAGTTCGGCCCGCGTGTCCTCGAAAGCGCCGGGCATGCTGCGTCGGCGTGCGAGCCACACGAGCAATGCCGCGCCACCCAGGTGCAAGACCGCCGCGCCACCCATCACCGCGATCCACGCCCTGTCTCCGCCACAGGCCGCGGCAATCGCAAAGACCGCCGTGATGACGAGGAAGACATAGCCAAGCACGGCAATAAAGAGCGCCCCGGCAAACATCACGGCGGTGATGCCGTAGTGCGCGCCTGCGGCTTTCGCTTCCAGCCCGGCGAGGGACAGCCGCGCCCTGAGATATCCGAGTATATGGGCGAGCAGTCCGGCGGAGTGCGCGAACAACCCGGTCGAGTCCGGCGGAGCAGTGGGGTGTTTCATTGTTTAGGTCGTGGAAGCGGGCGTGCCTTCCATGGGGAATGATTTTCCGAAGAGGCTCACAAAGCCTGTCGGCGTCCGGTTGCACATGCTCAACTATCGCAACCTGGTGTCCTGCCGCGGGTATGTTTTTGTGCGAAAAACTGCAGGCTTCGCAAGCCGCCTACCCGCCGTCCCGAGCGACCCGCCGCGGATTACGAGACGGCCGGAACGACGCCCGCGGATTGTGGCGCGCGTTTGGCGATCTCTTCCATCACTTCGCTTGCGTATTCCTGGAGCAGTCGCTTTTCGCGCTCGGTGAGCTGACGCGGCTTCAAGTCCATCAGACAAAGCGCTCCGATCGGCTGGCCATTCGGCGCGAGGAGCGGGACGCCGGCGTAGAAGCGGATGCCATGCTCCTTGAGTAGCGGGTTATTGGCGAAGCGGCGGTCGCGCGCGAGATCTTCGACGACCATCACTTGGTTCTGCGCGACCACATGTCCGCAGATGGAGATGTTTCGCGCCGTCTGCCGCGCCTTGGCGAGAATCTCGGGCAGGCCGACCGCCGATTTGAAAAACTGCCGGTCGCGATCGATGAGCGAGATGAGGGCGATGGGCACCTCGAAGACGCGCGCGAGCTTCGCAGTGATGCGGTCGAAGACCGGCTCGGCTTCCGTATCGAGCAGGTTCAGCGCGGCGAGCGCGGCGAGGCGCTCCTCCTCGTCCTCGGGGATCGGCGCGGGCGTCATCTCCCCGGTCAGCGGCGGCGCGAGCTTCGCGATCTGCACGAGTGCATCGGCGAGCGTGGTGACGACTTGATCGGCGCCCGAATCGCGCAGGCGACTGGCCGCATCGGTCAGATCCTCGGTGGCGCCCCAGAGGCCGATCACGATTTTTTGCTTCGGCAAAAGCGTGCGCAATTTCAGGCAGAGATAGCGGGCATGGATGACCGTGGAGGGAGCGACGACCGAGATGCAGACGACATCTACGTCCGCCTTTTCCACCAGCGCGGCCAACTCGCCGGCGGCAAGCATCGCCGGGGCATTCTGCGCCCCGAAACCCTGCTGGCGCAGCAACTGCATGAGCATCCCACCGGCGAGTTCGTCGCGCTCCGCTCGGGCGGGCAGGCAGTACACGCGGCAGTCCGGTGCGAGCGCCGGTGGCGGCGGCGCCGTCTCGTCGGCTGCGGACGCGGCCTTTTCCGTCGCGGCCCTTGACGGCACCGCCGGGCGCGTGCCGAGGTCTTCGATGATGTCGCGCATGCTCTGCTCGAGGGTGGCGAGTTGCTCCCGGTCCAGCGATTCCGAGCGGGCGTCGATCTCCGCGGTGGTGAGCACCGGGATGAACACGGAGTCGTAAAGTGCGGTCAGCGAGTTCGCCTTCAAGTACGACTCGACGAGTTCCCATTCATCGCGATCACCGGGCGTGAGCAGGCGATGGTAGCAATCTTCGGCAGGCGTGAGCGCCTCCTCGTCGCTCAGTACCACGCTCAGAAAACTCAGCCGCGGCACATGCCGGCCCATGACCACGAGGCAGACGGTGAGCGGTGTCGCGAGCACCAGCCCGAGCGGCCCCCACAGCCACGTCCAAAAAACCGCCGCCACGATCAGCGCGATCGAGGAGACACCGGTGTGCGCACCGTAGAGCAGGGGCTCCATCACATTGTTCAGGATCAGCTCGGTGCCGGCGAAAAGCGCGATGGTGAGCACGGGCATGGTCCAGTGCGGGGAGACGGCCAGCGCGAGGATCGTGGGGAGAATCGTGGCCACCCACGGCCCAATGTACGGGATGAAACGCAGCACCGTCCCGAACGCGCCCCAGAGCAGGGCATTGGGCACGCCGATGAAATAGAGGCCCACGGCAATCACCGCGCCGTAGGTCACATTCACGAGGAATTGCATCAGCAAATAGCGCGAGACCCGGCGGCCTGCATCGTCCATCGCATGCGTGGTGGCGCTGATGCGCCCCTGCCCGATGAGCCGGATGAGCCGGCTGCGCAGATCTTCGCGCTGAAGCAGCATGCAAATGACCAGCACCAACACCAACGCCGCCATCCCCAGCGGACCGAGCAGCGGCGCGATGACGAGTTCCAGCATCTGGATGGGACTGGCCTTGGAAGTCTCGACCATCTGCACCGGCACGGGATCCGGCGCAGGCGCAGCAGTCTCAGGCTTGCCGGACTCCTGCGTGATTTTCGGAGCGCCCGGCTCTGCGCCTCCAGGCAGCTCCTTTTTCAACTCCTCGACGGTCTCCGACAACTTCGAGAACAAACCGCCCTTCGGAGTTTTGAAGGCCCGCATTTTCGTCACGATATTGCCTTTGTATTCGGGCAGCTTCGTCGCGAGATCGACCACCTGCCGGGTGAGCATCCAGCTCGCCGCGCCCAAGCCGGTGAAGATAAGCGCCACGACCAGCAGCACCGCCGCGATGCGGCCGACCCACCGCTCGATGCGCGTGACGAGCGGCGCGAGCAGAAAGGTGAGCAGCGCCGACAGCGCGAGAGGAATAAGCAGCTCGCGTGCGAAATAGAGCGTCGCCCCGATGAAGGCAGTGAGCGAGATCGTCCAGATGCCGGTGAGCGCATCGGTGGCGGTGATTTTGTTTTTGATCGCGGGCATGGGATAGGAAGGAAAGTTGGCAGCCGTTCGCAGCGCAGTTCTTCGCCGCAGGTGCGCGCTCAATGCAATCGCACACTCCCGCCCCGCTGGCCGGGAGAATTTGCGCTGGCCGATGGGCGGGCGTTAAAGATGGTGTCCGCTGTGTGCGTCAAACTGTGTCCCATAAGTCCGCTGAGACGGGATCTTCACCCGCAGATGAATCCGGATGAACGCAGATTTTGGAAATTCATCTGCGCCGGTCTTCGTTCATCTGCGGTTTCCACCGCTGGAAAGGGACTTTAAATATACACTCTCAGAGATCCCGTCCCCCCGCACCGCGACAGTTCTGCATTCGTGAAAAATAGTTAAGCGCAGCCCGCGGGCGCGGCGCGATGAGACGGGGAAGAAACGGTGTCGCGTCTTCCCAATCGGAACCCCGGCATCTTTCGCCAACTCAACCAACTCAACCGACTCAACTATGAACTCCAAGGATCCCACAAATCCAACCGGCGACACCACAGCGCAGACCATCAAGGAGGGCGCGGCGCAGGCTTGGGAGACGACGAAAGAAAAGGCCGGCGACGTGCTGCACACCGGCGAGCGCTACGTGCGCAATAATCCCGGCACTTCGGTGCTCAGCGTATTCGGTGGAGGGTTGCTTCTCGGCCTTCTCATCGGCTGGAGCATCGCCCGCGGAGAGCAGGAAGATTATTCTGATAAGACGCGCAAATTCTTCAAGCGCATGAGCCACAAGCTCAATCTCGACTAGTCGCGCCATGCCTTCCACGAACACGCAGCCCGCCCCCGGCTCGCCAGCCGGGGAATCACCGGCTCGCACCCCCGAGCAATTCATCGAGGACAATCTCAGTGCGCTGAAGGCGAACGCGCAGAGGTGCCTCAAAGATGTGGACGCGCACACGCAACTCTACCCGCACCAGACGCTCCTCTACGCGCTCGGCGCAGGCTACGCGCTGCAGGCGCTTCCGACCACGCGCATCCTCAGCGGAGTGGTCCGCGTGGTGCTGGAACTAGTGAAGCCCGTGGCGCTCATCTACGGCGTGTCGAAACTCTGGCACGCCACGCAGAAAAACTCCTCGGACCGGCGCACTTCCTAATCGGTGCCATGCACTCGGCAAGACCGCGCCGCCTATCGTGTGCTTTCTCGTGATCAATCCGCTGCGATGCCATCAGCGGATGGCGGAAACAATCCGCGCTGAATTTAAGCTGGCACATTCATCGTCATCGGCACCTTGGATTGCCACCCCGAAACAATGAAAGCGCGCCGCTCCAATTTGCTCACCATCGGCGTGACTGCGCTCGCCACCGCTGCGGTGACGATTTTCGCGCGCAATTTCATCTCCGGGGAAAAGAAGGTCAAACGTCGGGTCGCACAGCGTTACGGCATCGCCGATCCGCAATTCGAGCGCTCGATGAGCCAGCTTCTCGGCCCGCCGATTCTGCACGGAAATCTCGTGACGCCGTTGCGCAATGGCGCGCAGATTTTCCCAGCCATGCTCGCCGCGATCGAGAGCGCCGAGCGCAGCATTACCTTCGAGACGTTCATCTATTGGTCGGGGCGGATCGCGGAGAAATTCGCCGACGCACTTGCGGCCAGGGCGCGCCGCGGAGTGAAGGTGCATGTGCTCGTGGATGGGGTCGGGTGCAATTGCGTGAATGGCGAGGCGCTGCGCCAGATGGTGGACGCCGGGGTGGAGGTGGAGGTCTATCACCTCGCGAACTTCGCCCGCACCAACCACCGCACGCATCGCAAGTTGCTGGTCGTGGACGGAAGGATCGGCTTCACGGGCGGCGTCGGCATCGCGGATGAATGGGATGGCCACGCGCGTTCGCCGGACGAATGGCGCGATTCGCACTACCGCGTGGAGGGGCCGGTGGTCGCGCAAATGCAGGCGGCCTTTCTCGATAACTGGATGAAGACCCGCGCAGTGGTGTTGCACGGCGAGGAATACTTTCCCGAACTGCATCCCGCGGGAAATCATCGTTGCCAGATTTTCAAAAGCTCGCCCATGGAAGGGAGTGAAAGCGCGCGGCTGATGTATCTGCTCTCCATCACCGCCGCCGAGCAGAGCCTTCGCGTCGGCAATGCCTACTTCGTGCCGGACGACCTCATCAGCGAGGCGCTCATCGCCGCGGTGGAACGCGGCGTGTCCGTGGAAATCCTCGTGCCCGGCCGGCACATGGACTCCACGATCGTCCGGGCCGCTTCCCGCCACCGCTGGGGTGGTCTGCTCGAGCGCGGCGTGCGCATCTTCGAGTTCGAGCCGACGATGTATCACTGCAAAGTGATGGTCATAGACGGCCTTTGGACCTCGGTCGGCTCCGCGAACTTCGACAACCGATCCTTTCGCTTGAACGACGAGGCAAACCTCAACGTGATCAATCGTGAGATTGCCGCCGGGGAAACCCGCGCCTTCAAGGAGGACAAGGCTCGCGCCCGCGAGGTGACGCACCGCGACTGGCTCCGCCGACCGGCTTGGCAGCGCGCCGCCGATGCCGGAGCCGCACTCCTCCGTTCGCAACTATGAAGCGGAGCACGACTGGAGTTGCCGAAGGCACGAGTCATTTCCCCGACTATTGATCCATCCAGTTCGCTGAGAACAGGCTATGCATAACTAACCAAACCGCGCACCCCCAACTAATACCCCATATGGGCATCATCTCATCCATTATCATCGGCCTCATCGTCGGGGCCATCGCAAAATTGCTCATGCCGGGGAAAGACCCCGGCGGTTGGATTATCACCATCGTCATCGGCCTCGTCGGTTCCATTGTCGGCACCTACCTCGGAAGGGCACTCGGCTGGTATCGTGAAGGCGAGGCCACCGGCTTCACCGGGGCCATCATTGGCGCGATGCTCCTGCTGGGCGTTTACCGCTTGGTCACGAAGGGCCGCGCGTAGCCGCACTCCTCAGCCTCTCATCCACCGAAACGTGAGCTCTGCGAAGGCGACGGATGCACTCAATGCTTCAAAGACGCTTCGGCCTGTGCGCCGGGCGTCTTCATCGCGGGGTGATGCGAACCGCGGATTGCAACTCTTCATTGCTGCCGCTGCCGAAGGAATGCGGGCTTCGCGCGATGAAGATCGGCGCTGACGACGGGAATCATCCGGTGCCGCTCCCGGCATAAAGCCGTTCATCTCCAGCCCACATCCCATGCCCAAGAAACCCAAATCACCAAAGGCAAAATCCGCGGCCTCCAAAGTGCAGACTGCACAACTGCATCAGACCGTCAGTCACCTCACCGACTCACTGACAACCAATCACGGCCTTCCGATTGCGGACAATCAAAACTCGCTCAAAGTCGGCGAGCGCGTGCCGCCGCTGCTCGAAGACTTCATCCTGCGAGAGAGGATCACGCACTTTGATCATGAGCGAATCCCGGAGCGGATCGTCCATGCGCGCGGCACCGGGGCGCACGGCTATTTTCAAGTGTATGAATCGCAGGGCAGCATCACCAAGGCTGCGTTTCTGCAGGACCCGAAGGTGAAGACCGAAGTCTTTGTCCGCTTCTCCACCGTGGCCGGAGGAGCGGACTCGGGCGATCTTCCGCGCGACGTGCGCGGCTTTGCAGTGAAGTTCTACACCACCGAGGCAACTATGATCTCGTGGGCAATAGCATCCCCCTCTTCTTCATCCAAGACGCGATCAAATTCCCCGATCTCGTCCATGCGGTGAAGATGGAGCCCGACCGCGGATCCCCGCAGGCAGCCTCGGCCCATGATAACTTCTGGGACTTCGCGTCGCTCACGCCCGAGACCATGCACATGCTCATGTGGGTGATGTCCGATCGCGCGATCCCGCGCTCGCTGCGGATGATCGAAGGCTTCGGCGTCCACACCCTTCGGCTGATTGACGCGCGAGGTGTCTCGCGCTTCGTGAAATTTCACTGGCGGCCAAAGCTCGGCGCGGCGTCGGTGCTATGGGATGAGGCGGTGAAGATCAATGGCGCGGATCCCGACTTCCACCGGCGCGACATTTGGTAGGCCATCGAGCGCGGCGACTTTCCGGAATGGGAACTCGGGCTCCAAGTCTTCGATCAGGCAAAGGCGGACAGCCTCGACTTTGATGTGCTCGATCCTACGACACTCATCCCCGAGGAAATCATCCCGCTGCGCATGGTGGGAAAAATGGTGCTGAACCGAAACGTGGATAACTTCTTTGCTGAGAACGAGCAGGTTGCGTTTCTGCCTACTAATATTGTTCCCGGCATTGATTTCTCGAATGACCCGCTGCTCCAGGGCCGGCTTTTTTCCCATCAGGACACCCAGCTCTCGCGCCTCGGCGGGCTGAACTTCCATCAAATCCCGGTGAACGCGCCGCGCTGCCCGATGCATAACTTCCAGCGCGACGGCCTGCGCCGGATGGAAGTGCCGAAAGGCCGCGTGAACTATGAGCCGAACAGCTTCGATGGCGGCGCACCTCGCGAGAATCCGACGCGGGGTTTCGCGAGTCATTCCGAACCACTCGACGCCACCAAACAGCGCCAGCGCGCGGAATCTTTCTCCGACCATTATTCGCAGGCGCGCATGTTCTTTCGCTCGATGACGGAGCCGGGGCAGCAGCACATCATCAGCGCGTTCGCCTTTGAACACGCGCACGTCGAGACGAAAGCGATCCGCCTGCGGATGCTCGGGCACCTCCCCACAATTGACGCCACGCTGCACGAGCAAGTCGCCGCGGCCCTCGGGATGAAGGACAAGGCGGACGTCATCAAGCCGGCCATCGCGCCGCGCGAACTGGCACCTTCGCCCGCTCTGAGCATTATCGGGAAAGCGCCTTTGATTTTGCAGGGCCGAAAAATCGGTGTGCTCATCACCGATGGCTTTGACGCTTCGATCCTGGCGACGCTTATGCGCAGCGCCAAGGCGGAGAAAGCCACGCTCGCAATCATCGCGCCGAAAGTGGGCGGGGCGACTGACAGCGAGGGCAATATGGTTGAAGCAAATTTTCCGCTCTCAGCCGCGCCCTCATCCTTCTTCGATGCCTCCGTCATCCTCGCCACCGAAGACGCCGCCACGGAGCTTTGCGCTCTAGCCGCCGCGGTGGAATGGGTGAGCAACGCCTTCGCCCATCTCAAAATCCTCGGTCACACCACAGGAGCCCAGCCGCTCCTGGACCGTGCCGGGGTGAAACAGGACGCAGGCATTGTCGTGCTGCCTAATAGCAAGGCCGTCGCAAACTTCGTAGCCACTGCGAAAAACGGACGCATCTGGGAGCGCGAACCGAGCCTCCGCAATCCCGGATAGCCGGCCCAACCGTGTTTTTTTAAGAAGCCTGACTCTGCAAGGGAAATGAACCTCGGAAATGTGTGCGCGATCCATGTAACGGCTTTGCATTGAGGGTCAGCACGTCCCGCATTTTCCCTTCTCGTAAAGTTGCTAACACTCTTACAAAGTACAGACACTTTTCCAACCAAAGTGCATGACACGCTCTAAAATGCGGGCCGTTGGCGCTCCGCTCATCAGCACCCGAAAAGTGCAGGCAGACTCTACTCTCCGCCAATGTCGAGCACGCCGCCTGCCGCGCCGCCGTCCTCCTTATACACGGTGTCAATCGCGAGCCCTGCCGCCAGCAGCAGTGTCGCCGCCGCGGAGTCAGGATTGTGCACCGCCACCACATAGTTGTCCGCCGACGTGAAAAGCTCCTTTGCCATCCCCGCCCACTTTTTCGACACCACGCCAAGTTCCTCGCCGCTTGCCGTAACGAAGCGGAACTCCCAGCCCGTCCAGTTGCCCTTCACCATCGCGACCTCATTTCCCGACGCGTCGTACACTCCGAATTTCCCACCAAGCGTCAGCAGCCTCGACTTGAAGGTTCCGATGAGCGTCCCGTCGCCCGCGAGCACTTTCACCGTCGGCCGGAAAAAGGAGAAGCCGCGCGTGATCGAAAATACAATCGGCCCGGTGATATCCTTGCCCTCGTGGACATCCACGCGCGTCGGCAGATTCCGCCGGCTCATCACCATGCCCGCGATCGCATTCAGCATCCCCTTCTTCTCCTTCGCCACCGCGAGTTGCTCCCCGGTCGTGCCGTCGAAAATGTCGTACGTGGCCGTGAGCTTGAAGACGCCCGCATGTTCACGGATGACGTAGATGGGAAGTGCGGGAAGCATGGTTGTGTTTGCGATTCGGTTCTGAAAAGTGATGCACCCGCCTAGCGACAACTGTGCCAAAACCATTCCCTCAATCTCAAGCTGGCAACCGAGTGCGCCGAGACACTGCCGCACTCAGTTCGCATTTGCCAAGGCTCAATCCGCACCCGCTGCGGCGTGCGCTCACCGCGTGGTTCCGGCGCGCAGCGCGCGATCTGCCGTGGCGGCGCACACAGGATCCTTACACGATTCTCGTCTCGGAAATCATGCTCCAACAGACACAGGTCGCGACGGTGATTCCATTCTTCGCACGCTGGCTCGCGCGCTTCCCCGACTTCGCTTCGCTCGCCGCTGCGGAGGAAAGTGACGTGCTCGGCGTGTGGCAGGGACTCGGCTACTACTCTCGCGCGCGCAATCTCCACCGCGCCGCGAAAACCATCGTCGCCACGCACGATGGGAAAATGCCGCGCGACCCCGCGCTCATCCGCACGCTGCCCGGCATCGGTCGCTACACTGCGGGCGCGGTCGCGAGCTTTGCCTTCGATCTGCCCGAACCGCTCGTGGATGCAAACGTCGCCCGCGTGCTCGCACGTCTGCTCGATCTGCACACGCCGATCGACAGCACGGCCGGCCAGTCTGCGCTGTGGTCCGCCGCGATCGCGCTCGTGCCGGAAAAGGGCGCGCGCATTTTCAACTCCGCGCTCATGGAACTCGGCGCACTCGTCTGCACACCGCGCACTCCAAACTGCGACGCGTGTCCGATTTCGAAGCACTGCGTCGCATTTGCAAACGGCACCGTCGCCTCGCTCCCGCGCAAGAAACCACGCCGCAAACAGGTCGAACTCGCCGAGCATTGCGCGTGGACCGTGAGCCGCGGCCGCATCCTCCTCGAACACCAGACCGGCAAACGGTGGCGCGGTCTGTGGAAACTCCCCTCACTCCCCGCCGCACCGGACACCACGCCACTGCTCACGCTCGACTACCCTTTCACGCACCACCGCGTGACGCTCAGTGTCTTCGCTCAGCCAGTGCCTTCGCCTCTCGCCGAAAATCGCGCCTGGCACCCGCTCGACTTGCTCGCCGAAGTTCCGCTGACCGCACCGCACCGCCGGGCGATTGAGAAATTGCGAAGCGCTACCTGAGAGCATCTTGAAAAAGTCCCGAAAGAATCTCATCCAAAGGCGCAAAGGCGCGAAGATTCCTTCGTGAAAGCCTCCTCCTTGGCGGCTTTGCGACTTTGCGTGACGCATTTTTTCAACACGCTCTGAGTCGGGAATGTAGCGCCGATGAGTTGTCGGCACCGCATTGGACTTTCCCTTTGCGGCAAGCATCCGCCCTTCGTAACGTCGCGCATGCTTTCCACTGAAAATCTTCCCGACGCCAAGGGCCACTTCGGCCGCTTTGGCGGAATGTTCGTGCCCGAGACGCTGATGACGGCACTGCTCGACCTCACCGCCGAGTATGAAAAGGCGAAGGCCGATCCCGCTTTCCACGCCGAACTCGACGGCCTGCTCCGCGACTACTGCGGGCGCCCCACGCCGCTCTACTTTGCCGAACGCCTCACACAGCAACTCGGCGGCGCGAAGATTTACCTCAAGCGCGAGGATCTGCTCCACACCGGCGCGCACAAGATCAACAACGCCCTCGGGCAAATCCTCCTCGCGCGGCGCATGGGCAAGAAGCGCATCATCGCCGAGACCGGCGCGGGGCAGCACGGCGTCGCCACGGCCACGG
>JBDSAR010000416.1:0-4633 GCA_039922035.1 Chthoniobacteraceae bacterium | reverse complement strand
AATACGGCGGCATTCGGGCCTCAAAAGACAAAGCAATTTCAAGGTCATGGAGACCAAGGAGTATTGAACGCGCTGCTGTTCAAACACACGCGGTCTGAAAACGTGGAATTGCTCGACAACCACCTGTTTTCCCAGCATTGGGTGTATTGGAAGGACATCATCCAATTTGCAAACGGCCAGCTCTTGAACTATTCCGTGGGGGGCACGCCCATGAGGGCGCTGCATTGCATCGGTTCTGAAAAATTCTGGGACTCGCGGCATCGTGAACGCCTGCTCGGCAACGCGCAGAACCAAGTCTGGTCGTATGCCTACTGGCTCTCGCATCTCTGGTTTGGGGCCGCTTCAGACTTGAAAACGGATCCTTTCAAATGGCTGCCGCCACAGAGCAGGCACCTATGCGGGGACCTAGTCTATTATTATGACTTGATAGAGGCGATAGACACCGCGCACGTGAGGCAGAGTTGGGCATCAATTTCAGATGCCGTCCTCCAAAGGCTCGTGGACGGGATTCCGCGCTTGATGTCTCTTGGAAGCAGTATGACCAAGTATATCGAACTGGCCAAAAGCCTGGCCGACGGTTCCAATATAGTCGAGGTGGGCAGCTATCTCGGAGGCAGCGTCGTGACCCTTGCGGCAGCGCTCTTGCACAAGAGGGCAAGGGTGACATCGGTGGAGCCTTTCACCGGGAGCCTCAACGGAACGGTGGATGGAAGGCATCTTCCGGTTCCATCCGAATATATGCATAATGTGAAAGGTCGCTTCCCGCATCTGAATGTGAATTCGATCCAGCTCGACTCGGCAAAGGCATCCTCGAAGTTTCAGGACGGCAGTCTGGATATGGTCTTTATCGATGGCAATCACGACGCTGATGCGGTGATCGAGGACATCGCATGCTGGTGGCCCAAGGTGAAGGTCGGCGGGATTCTGGCCGGCGACGACATTGACTGGGCTGGTGTCAAGGCGGCCGTCGTCCGGGTATTTCGTGATTCGTCCAAGTCAGAACACGGGATATGGTGGGTGACGAAGAGTGAGCCAATGGTTCTGGAGCGGTAAGGGGAAGGCGAGATGCCGGCAGCCACCCTCAGTCCGCGATATGGCCTGCGGCAGGGAGGATACCAGACCGGCGACGATTCACTCGGACGCAATCGAATCGTGCTCACCCGCGCACGAGCCGGTATTGCTGCCGGTAGCGACGCGGCGTCATGCCAAGGTGCTTGCGAAAGTGCTGCGTGAATGAACTCTGGTCGCTGAAGCCGGACTCGCGCGCGACCTCAGCGATGAGTCCGTCGGCCTGCTGCAGGAGTTCGCACGCGGCCTGGATGCGCACTTTCAAAATGAACAACTGCGGGCTGCTGCCGAAGGTCTCGATGAATTTCCGATGCAACTGCCGCGGTGAAAGGTGTGCGCTCGTAGCGAGTTCGCCGATGGTGAGCTTTTCGCGGAAGCGCTCGCGGATGAGCGACACGGCGCGGTCGATCGCGAGATACGGTTCGCGCACCGTGCTGCCGAAGCCGTAGCTCTGCGTGACGCCGATGATCCCGATGACGCGCCCGCGCCGGTCGCGCACGGGCAGCTTGTGCGTGAGGAACCAGTCGGGGATGCCCTGCCGGTTGAAGAACAGCTCGATGATGTTCAGCTTCGGCTCGCCGGTGTGCATCACCTCCGCGTCGTCGCGGTGAAAATGCTCCGCGAGCCGCGCGGGGAAGAGCGCGAAGTCATCCTTGCCGACGAGTTCGCGTTCGCTGCGGAAGCCGAGGCGCTCGTAAAAATGGCGGTTCGCCGCGATGAGGCGCGAGTGCCGATCCTTCACAAAAAACGCGACGCCCGCGAGGTGCTCGAAGATCGCGTGATAGCTGCTCTCCGCCGCGACGGAGCGGATGAAGCGTTCGCGAAGCGACGAGGGGCTTTGACGTTTGTGGGCGGTGGCCATGCGGATGTCTGAAATCTGACAAAAGATGTCATTGGTGTGCTGCGTCGCGCGAGAGCATTCCGCACGGGAATCTGGAGGTGCCCGGCTGCGATCCAGAAACCGTCGGGATGCGGCGAGGATGAATGTTTGCACGCCGCCTGATTGTTCGCCGGAAAGGAAATATGCCGTGGCAGCGCCGGCGAATCGCAGGCACGCTGCCGCCTGCATGACACGCCGTCTTTTCTTCCCCGTCATCCTGATCGGCACCCTTTGGGCCGGACTGAGCACGCAAGCGCAAGTTCACGCGCCGGAGCCGGAGATCTCGGCGCAGATCGCGAGGGCATGGGAGGTGACATGGACCCGCTTTTATCTCCCGAGCGTGCAGACTTTCGGCGATTACCTGAGCAGCTACGAAAAAGGAAAGGAGCAGGCTCACCTGCCGACTGCGGAGGAGGTCAGTCGGCAGTATCCCAATCCTTGCGGCTACAGCACCGGCATGGAAGACGGCGCGATTCTCGGCGGGGCCATGCTCAGCCTGCTTTGCGATCGGTTCGCCGTGACAGGCGAGGAGCCGTTGCGCGATCAGGCGGCCAGCGTCTTTGCAGGGCTGCGGCGCTGCGTCACGGTGCATGGGGTGCGGGGGTTCGTGGCCCGCAATGTGTGTCCGGCGGATGGCAAAAGTGTTTACATCAACTCCTCCCGGGATCAGGTCACCCATTTCGTGCATGGCCTGTGGCAGTATTACCACAGCCCTTTGTCGGACGAGGCCACTAGGCAGCAGATCCGCACCATCCTGGCCGACGTCGCTGAGCGCATGATCGAGTTCGTCACACGGGAGAATGATTACGACTTCTGCCGCGCCGACGGCACACGCTGTCCGCTCGGCATCTGCCGGATGTGGAATGTGCAGCCGCACGAGGCGGCACGCCTGCCCATGATCTACGCTGCCGCGTGGGATGTGACCCGCGACGAGCGCTACCGCGGACAATGGCGGCGCTACGTGACCGAGGCCGTCGAGCAATCCGCCACGCCCGGCGAGGGGAAGCCCGCCTACGCACTTTTGCAGATGCAGTGCTCGCTGGAGTTGCTTCATGAACTGGAGCCGGACCCGGCGCTGAAGGCCGTCATCCACGCGAGGATGACGCATGTCCGCGACCTCGCGGCGAAGCGCTTCCAGAGCGTGCTGGCGAGCATCGCGAAGAAAAGCCCGGAGCAAATGCGGATGCTCGGCCCCGACTGGCGTCACGTTCCCGAATGGAAAGATCAAAAGGGCTACCCGAATCCGCAGTGGGGGCCTTACCGCGAGATCTGGCATCTCACACGCGAAGCCGGCGAGTCCGCGCTGATCCTCCTCATGGTCGCTCCCGCTGCACTCTCCGAAGCTGAGCAGGCCTCGCTGAAAGGCATGATCCAGCGCTTCGATTACACGCACAATTCCAGTTGCGGGATCATCTACCACTTGGCCGCCTACTGGAAGGCGCGTCGTCATCAGGCGCTTGCCCCCTGAGATCCATGCGCCCCTTCTGCTCAGATAGGCGAGTCCCGGCGTGAGGAGATGAAGGGAGGCGTCAGCGGCGGATGTGCTGACGATAAGCGGTTGGGCTTTGTCCGACGCGCTGCCGAAACTGCTCGGCGAAGCTGCTTCCATCCACAAAGCCGCAGCGGATCGCGATCTCGGAGGCGGAGAGGTTCGTCTCTTCGAGGAGTTTCATCGAGGCGATGACCCGCGTCTTCAGCAGGAACTCCTGGGGGCTGAAGCCGAAAGCGTTTTGGAAACGGCGCTGAAAGTGTCGCATGGAAAGACCACAGGTGCGGGCGACCTCACGCAGCACGACGGGAGCGGCGAAATCGCGGCGGATGATTTCCACGGCGCGGGCCACGCTCTGGATGATCGGGAGCTGCATTTCATGTTCGGCCGCACGCCGCACAACGCCGGCGGTCCCGCAGATGCGGCCATTCGCGTCCTTGAGCGGCAGCTTGCTCACGAAGAACCAGTCGGGCGTTCCCTGCTGGTCGAACCAAAGCTCCACGCGTTCGACCACACGCGTCTTGCCGGAAAGCAGGCGCGCATCATCGCGCACGTAGCCGGAGGCCATGTGGTGCGGCGCAACGTCGAAATCCGTCAGCCCGAGGATCTCGCGCTCATGGCGTAATTGGCTGTGCTGAAGAAAGCCGCGGCTCACGAGCATGAAGCGCCCCTGGGCATCCTTGCAGTAGAAGCAGACGCCCGGCAGATGATCGAACAACGTGTGAAAATGGGAGTTTGGATGAACTTTCCCCAGCCACGTTTCCCGCTCCCGCAGCAGACGCTGGGCAAGAATACGCGGTGAGGCACGGCGCGGTGGGCGTGGCGCATTTGGCATAGAGTTTGTCGTCACCCTTTGCGAAATGCCCGGCTATGGTTTGCCTGTCAACGTCCGCCCAGCGGTCCCTTCCCAAACCATCAAATCCCATGAGCTCCCACTTCCCCAACATCTCCCGCATCGCCTTCGAAGGCCCCAAGTCGAAGAAACCGCTTTCATTCAAGCACTACAACCCGGCGGAAATCGTCGAGGGCAAGACGATGGCGGAGCACATGCGCTTCTCGATTGTCTATTGGCATACCATGTGTGGACAGGGTGCGGACATGTTCGGCGGGCCGACGGCAATCCGCCCTTGGGAGGCTGGCCTGAGCGGGCTCGATCTCGCGAAGGCGCGCGTGCCGGTCTTTTTCGAAATCGCGGA
>JBDSAR010000415.1:0-5722 GCA_039922035.1 Chthoniobacteraceae bacterium | reverse complement strand
GTTCCTTGCGCATCCGGGCGACGAGGTCGTGCAGCTTCGCTTCGTAAGATGGCGCGAGCTTGGTGTTGGAATCCGACTCGCCCTGATGCCACAGGATGCCCTTCAGCGTGCCGGATTTCAGCGCGAGGTGCGCGCGCTGCATCGCGTCGTCCCGTGGGTGGCTTTTCGTTCCTGCGTAAAATGCGCCGGGCTTCCACGAATCGATCGGCGAGCCGCCGACCGCGCACGGGATGAGGCCCACGGTGATGCCGGGATTCGCCTCCGCGTAGAGCGTGGCAAAGGTCTTCCCGAGGCCGACGCCCGCGGCCGCCTTGTCGAAGTGCAGGGGATCGATCGCGGGCACCCACGCGCCCGCCTTGTTCAGCATGAGCACGCGCGGATGCGGCGTCTTGTCCTGCTCCTCGACGGTGCCGCGGCCCGCCATGTTCGACTGGCCGACGAGGAGGAAGAGATGGAATTTTTCCTTCGCAGGCAGCGCGGAGTTTTGCGCCGCGGCGAAGTGCGAAAGCAGCAGGGCACACAGGAACACGAGGGGGCGAATCATGCGCAGATACGAGGCGCTCCGCACGCTTCACGCAAGCACTTCGCGAAGAATCGGGAAGGGTCGGGCCGACGGCTTTGAATTCTCGCTGGCCGTTCCGCTCCGCTATTTCCGGCTTGAATCCACCCGGCGGCGGCGGGAGCATGACGGTCGAAGGAATTCAGGAAATTAGGAATCCAATGAAGATCGTGTGCCTCCCAGCCAACGTCGGTCTCGAACGTGATTCCGAGGGCACCTTCGATCTGGATGAAATCACCGCGGACGGGCGGATCGCCATGGCGATGCGTGCGCGGAGCGACACCTGTGCACGTGCCACCGCAGGCGACATCTTTGGCGAATGATGAAAGCCGCAACCCCCATCGAAGCGCGGGGTGCGCCGCGGAGTTCGGTGGTGCTGAAGATCACGCTGCTGGCCGCGGTGATCGTCGCCGTCCTGCTGGGCGCATTGCTGACTTTTGGAAACCGCTTCTGGCACGAGATCCTCCGCGAGCAGATCGACGCGCGCCTCAGTTCGGTGGCGGAGAGCCGGCGGGACATGGTCCGCGCGCACATCGCACTGTTGCAGCAGCGCGCGGCATTGAGCAGCGAGCGCGGTGAATTCCGCGGGTTCCTCATCGAGCAGGCGGAGCAGCCGGAGACACCGAACCGCCACTGGTCGCAGCTCGTCCTCACCCGGTTCGTGGATCGTGAAACCATCCATTCGGCCCGGCTCGCGGACACGAACGGGCGGGTGCTGCTCGCAGGCGCTCCCGCAGAAGTCGGCGCCGACCTGGCTGCCGATCCCGCATTTCAAAATGGCCTGCGCGATTCGCATCTCGCCCTGCCAATGCGCGTCGGCGACCGCTTCCAGGCGGTGATCTCCGCCCCGGTCCGGCGTCGCGACCAGCAGCAGCAGGCGGTCGGTGTGCTGCTGATGACAGTCGATGTCACGCCGCTGGCCGAGGCGGTGCGCGATACGACCGGCCTCGGCATGAGCGGTGAGGTGCTGCTCGGTGTGCGCGGCGATGGGAACGTCCGGTTCATTTTCCCGACGCGCCACCGCAACGCCACGACGACGCTCCCGCCGGCCGATTCTCCGGCGATGCTTGCCGCAATCGAGGGGCACGATCGTCTGGCACACAACCGCGATTACCGCGGCGAGCCGGTGCTCGTGGCGGGGCGCCCGGTCGGTTACGGAGGCTGGGGGCTGGTGGCGAAGATGGACGAGGCGGAGGCTTACGCGCCGATCGCGAGGGCGCTGCGTTACGGTCTCGGGCTCGGGGCGATGATTGCGCTGGTCGGGTTGGTGGCTTCGTACGGGCTGGCGCGGCACGGGCTCGCCGTGCGTGAGCATCGGGTGGCCGCCGGGTTCGACCGTGGATTGGGCAAGGTGGCGCTCGCCTGTGCGCTGACCGTGGTGGCTCTGGGGCTCGCCGGCGTCGCTTGCTGGCTGCTCAAGATCAAGCCGCTCAAGATGCTGTCCCCGAGCCTTGCGTCGATGAGGGCAAGCACCGCGCTTTGCTTCGTCCTCGCTGGAACGGCGCTCTGGCTGCGGCGGCACCGTGGCCCACGTCTGGCCTGCGTCTGGCCGGTCATCGTAATCGGCACCTTGGCGCTGGCGGAGAAATTCGTGGGGAAGCACTTTGCCGACGGTCACTCCGTGTTCCGCCGAGCGGCCGAGTTCGTGCAGACCGCGGAGCTGGTGCGGATGAAGCCATTCACGGCGATCAATTTCCTCCTGCTCGGCATCTCGCTGCTGCTGCTCGGCAACCGCCGTGCGGCGCTGCGGCGGGCGGGGGAAGCGCTGGCGGTGCTCGCAGGCTGGGCGGCGCTCTTCACCGTGCTCAGCTCCGCCTTTGGCGTGGACGTGCTGCAATTGCTTTCCGGCACTGGCGGCATCGCCCTGCACGCGGCCGTGGGATTCATGCTGCTCGCGCTGGGCATTCTCTGCACGCGCGCCGATGGAATCGCCGCAACCTTCGCCAGCGCCGGCCTCGGCGGTCAGATTGCGCGGCGCTTCCTCCCGCTGGCGATCGGCGTACCGCTCGTGCTCGGCTGGCTGGTCACGATGGGCGAACATGCCGGGCTCTTCACCTCCACGCAAAAGACGGCTGTGTTCGTCACTTCGATGGTTTTCCTGCTCGCGTTGCTCGTCTGGCGCAACGCTCGTTCGCTCGACGCAGCCGATGCCGAGCGCTCGGAGGCGGAAGTGAAGCTGCGCGAGAGCGAGGAGCACATCCGGACGATCGGCGACCGTCTGCCCGGCGGGGCGATCTATCGCTTCGGCATCCGGCCCGACGGCGGCCAGTTCTTCACCCACCTCAGCGCCGGTTTCCTGAGCAATGCCGGCTACCCTCCCGAGGAACTCCTGGCGCATCCCGAAAAGATGTTCGAGGCCATCCTCCCCGAGGATGCCGTGGTGATGGAGCGGGCGACGCGGGAGTCGGCGGATGCGCTCACACCGTTCAACCACCAGTTCCGCCGCCGCATGGCGGCCACGGGTGAAGTGCGCTGGTTTCATTCGCGCTCGATGCCGCACCGGCTTGGGGATGGCAGCGTCGTATGGGACGGCGTGGAGTTTGACATCACGGAAAAAAAGCGTGCCGAGGACGCGCTGCGCGCCAGTGAGGAGCGACTGCGGATGGTGATGGATCTCGTGCCGCATTTCATTTTTGCCAAGGACACCGACGGACGTTTCCTTTTCGTCAATCGCGCCCTTGCGGAGGCGTTTGGGAAGACGCCGGAAGAGCTGGTCGGGCGTTGCGATTCCGACCTGACCGCGGACGCGACACAAGTCGAGCGCTTCCGCGGAGATGACCGCGAGGTGATCGAGACCGGCGTTCCGAAACTCACTCCCGATGAGCCGCACACCGACGCGAGCGGGCGCCTCCGGTTCCTCCAGACGACCAAGATGCCATTCCCGCTGCCGGGCACGGGCACACCGGGAGTGCTCGGCGTGGCCGTGGACATCACAGAGCGCAAGCGGGCCGAGGAGGAACTCCAGCTTCTCAACCGGGAGCTGGAATCCCGAGTCGGCGAGCGGACCGCGGAATTGCAGACGGCGGTCGCAGCAGTCCAGGCGGAAAACGTCGAGCGCCGGCAGGCCGAGGACCGCATCCGCCAGCTCAATGAGCAACTCTCCGTGCGCGTCGAGGAACTGGCCGCGGTGAACGCCGAACTGGAAGCCT
Organism: Chthoniobacteraceae bacterium; assembly: GCA_039922035.1. Lineage (GTDB taxonomy): Bacteria > Verrucomicrobiota > Verrucomicrobiia > Chthoniobacterales > Chthoniobacteraceae > SXWH01. Next base: position 2,014 of record JBDSAR010000415.1, on the reverse strand, counting down.
TCGGGTACACCGTGAGCCACGACCTGCGCGCCCCCCTGCGGCACATCTCCGGCTTTATCCGGCTGCTGGCCGAGGGGGCTGCCGGCAAGCTCGATCCCGGCACCGCCGAATACCTCCCGCTCATCGCGAACGCCGCCGCGCGCATGGGGCAACTCATTGATGGCCTGCTCAGATTTTCACGGCTTGGCCGCGCCAGCCTCCTGTGGACGGAGGTGGATCTCCATGCGCTCGCCGAGGATGTCCGCGGCACCCTCCAGCTTGATACCGCAGGCCGCTCCATCGAGTGGAAAATCGGCCCGCTGCCAGTGGTGCAAGGTGACCTGACGATGCTCCGCCAGGTGCTGGCAAACCTGATCGGAAACGCCGTCAAATTCACCCGCGGCCTGCCAGCCGCGACGATCGAGATCACCTGCGACAGCGCAACGGCAGAGCACGTCTTCCGCATCAGCGATAATGGCGCCGGCTTCGACCCGGCCCACGCGGACAAGCTTTTCGGCGTCTTCCAGCGGCTGCACACCGTGACGGAATTCGAAGGCACCGGCATCGGCCTCGCCACCGTGCGCCGGATCATCGGGCGCCACGGTGGCCGCACTTGGGCCGAAAGCCGGCCCGGCCAGGGTGCCCGCTTCTACTTTTCCTTGCCCAAAAACTGACCATCCATTCCCACCATTGACCCATGCCACACCGCCACATTCTCCTCGCCGAAGACGACCCTCAATGCGCCCGTCTCACGATGGTCGTGCTCGAAAAAATCCACCCGGGCATCCGCATCGCTCATGTCTCCGATGGCGTGCGGGCGCTCGAATATCTCGAGAGCCGCGGCGAATACGCCGGACGAACTCCGCAGCCGCCGACAGTGGTGTTGCTCGATCTGAAAATGCCACGCTTGGACGGCTTTGGCGTCTTGGAGCGGATGCGATCGAACCCCGAGCACCGGCTCCACCGCGTCGTCGTCCTCAGCTCCTCCGCCTATGAATGCGATGTGCAGCGCGCCTACGAGCTCGGCGCAAGCGGCTACGTGGTGAAGAACATTGATTTCAACCTCTTTCGATCCTCGCTCCAAGCGATCTGGGACTTCTGGGGCGTCGTCAATCTGCCACCATCCGCACCGGCGAAAGGCTGATGCCATCTTCCGAAGAGAACCGGACTCGCGAGGACGCGCGGTTCGGATCGTAGGCGCGCTCGGGAGAGCGCGGACGTGGGTTCCCTCCCACGCTTACCGGTTTCCAGGCGTCCGCGTATTTCGGAAAGATGGCATGAGGCCCCTGCGGTGCGGGATAGGGCCAAGTGCGCCACACCGCAGGCGGCAACTTGCCGATCCCACGCCACCGGATCGCGCTTCACTTTTCCGAAAGATGCTCCCGCCCCGGCGGGCTCATGAAGTCGAGCAGCGGGCCGAGCGGGACGATGCGCGTCGGGTTGATGTCGTCGTGGGTGAAGTAGTAGTGACGCTTGATGTGGTCGATGTTCACCGTCGCCGCGATGCCGGACTGCTGCCAGAGATCGCGCAGGTAGCCTTGCAGATTCGGGTAATCCGCGATGCGCCGAAGGTTGCACTTGAAGTGCCCGTGATAGACCGCGTCGAACCGCACGAGCGTGCAGAAGAGCCGCCAGTCCGCCTCCACGATGCGCGCGCCGAAAAGCCAGCGCCGCGTGGCGAGGCGCGACTCGAGTTCATCCAGCGCGGCAAAGAGCGTCCGGAACGCGCGCTCGTAGGCGGCCTGTTTGTCGGCAAAACCGGCGCGATACACGCCGTTGTTCACCTTCTCGTAGATGAATTGCGCCAGGTCCGCATGCGCCGGCTCCAGGTCCGCGGGGAAAAGGTCGGCACGCTGCCGTCCGCCAAAGGCATCGTTGAACATGCGGCAGATGTCGTCCTCGGAGTTGTTCACGATGCGCCGCGTGGCCTTCTCCCACAGCACCGGCACCGTCACGCGCCCGTCGAACTGCGGATCGCTGGCCGCATAAGCTTCGCTGAGTAAATGGAAGCCATTGATCGGATCGGCAGAAAAGC
>JBDSAR010000414.1:0-4007 GCA_039922035.1 Chthoniobacteraceae bacterium | reverse complement strand
CACTCCAACCGCGGGCATCACGCCCCAAACCCAACCTCACACTCCATTGCGGCGCACAGCACGTCGCGCTCGATGAAGTGGCCAATGTCGCGACACCGCGCGCGACCGACACGTGGACGCCGATTCCGCATCATCAGCTCATCCAGACCGTGCAGCGTACGCTGGCGACGACGAATCTGCAGATCGGCACCCAGGAGCACAGCCTCAGTCACGAAGGGCACCGCTACTTCGGCCTCATGGAAATCATGGGCCGCCAGTCCAACGCGGATTATGGTTGGGTGCTCGGGCTCCGCAATTCACACGACAAGACATTCCCCGCGGGCATTGTCGCCGGGGCCACGTGCTTCGTTTGCGATAATTTGTCGTTCAGCGGAGAGGTGAAATTCGCGCGCAAACACACGCGGTTCATCAACCGGGATCTGCCGCAGATCGTCGAGCGCGCCATCGGCCTGCTGCTCGCGAAATGGCATGATCAGGACAAGCGCATCACGGCCTACAAGGACGCCGCCATTGCGGACACTCACGCGCACGATCTCATCATCCGTGCGTGCGATGTCGGCGTGTGCAGCAACCGGCTGATCCCGACCGTGCTTCACGAATGGCGCGAACCCCGGCACCAGGAATTCGGCGGGCGCAACGTGTGGTCGCTATTCAACGCGTTCACGGAATCGCTGAAGGGAAATCTGCCCGAGTTGCCGAAGCGCACCGAGGCCCTGCACGGACTCCTCGATGTTCATGTCGGCCTGCATTCGCTGTCATGAGCATGCCCACACCAATTGAACGCGCCCACTACGACAAACTCGTGGGCCGGCAGATCACCGCCATCATTTGGGAGGAAATGGAAGGACAGGCATTGCCGATCCTGCTGATCAGCGGCTGGGATCGCGATGGCAATGCCGCCACCGCCACGGTGCTCATGGACCCGGAAGGCAATGGTCCCGGGCACGTCGATCACAATCTGTGACGCGAGTCAGGTCATTGGAGCCGGATCGTTCCAACCGATCCGGCTTCCCCTCTGGCGCAACGAAACCAAATCAACTACGAATAGAAAACACCTCATGGGTCTCAGCTACTACTACGAATTCACTGCACCCGCGACCGTCACCGCGTATGAATTTGAAACATTTCTGCGCGACGTGGAGCAATTGGCCAAATCACTCGGCTTCGCGCCGACGAGTGTGCTGAACGTCCCGTTCGACACACCGGAGCGCCGCGAATTCTCACACCGCCTCGGTGGCAGGCTTACGGTGCAGGATGAACGACTCAAAGGGATCGCAATTCCCGCAGCCGAACAAGTCAGTTCTCACGACCTCATCGCGGGCGACTGTCGCGTGATTCCAGAGCAGGGCGTTATTCCCGTGGTGACCGACGAACGCGGATGTGAGTCGTGTTTTGGGTTCCTGAAATTCCCGGCGCAAGTCGTGGATATTCACGAAAACGTCCTCGCGGAAACCGGTGTCGGCGACCGCTGGTGGTTCCGGGATTTCGTGGATTCACCTGATCGGCGTTACCGGGGGATAGTGCAGTGATTCGCAGACGCCGGCTACGCAGCCTCAGTCAAAGACGAGTTCGTTTAGCGGGGGAGAAGCAAGCGCCGCGTGCGCCTGCTTTTTTATGTTTCAATTCTTCCCTGCGCGGAACTTCGACTTGCGCACGTGTTGTTGCAGCGGCAACCGTCCGAAGATTGAAATGTGACTGTTTCACGGGCCGCCGGAACGATGAACTTCCCCGCCGAGTTCATGCTCGTTGCCCCGATGAATCCTTGTCCCTGTGGCTTTCACGGAGACCCGAAGCGCCAGTGCCGCTGCACGCCGCAGCAGGTCGAGAAATACCGCGAGCGCATCTCCGGTCCGCTGCTCGACAGCATTGACCTCCACGTCGAGGCGCCCGCTGTCGCATTCGACGAACTCCGCAGCACCGAACGCGCCGATGCCAGTGCTGCCATCCGCGAACGTGTCATCCGCGTCCTCGAAATCCGGCGTTCGCGTTTCGGCGAAGGCAGCAAGGTGCGCATCAACGCGCGCATGAGTTCAAAGCAAGTCCGCAAGTTCTGCGCGCTCGCCGCCGACGCCGAAAACCTCCTGCGTATGGCCATGGGTAGCCTTAACTTATCCGCACGTACCCATGACCGAATCCTGAAAGTCGCACGCACTATCTCCGACCTGGAAGGCGCAGAAAACATCGCGCCCGACCCCATCGCGGAAGCGATCCAATACCGCACCCTCGACCGCAAGCTCTGGCGGTAGCCGACCGGGTGTTTGGCAGCATGCCGGTGAAACCGGTAAGGGATTGCTATGAACTATGATCTCTTGGACGTGACAGGACTCATCTTTTTGAGCCACTGGGAGAGTTAGTCCGAAGGATTAATTTGTATGTTTAGTGTCTTGCGCTAATACTTTAGGAGTCTTTGACTCAATGTGCCGGGTAGGAATTGATCACCTCATCTCGTGTCCACCGGCGGAAAAGGCCCTGACTATTTGCGGGGTGATAGGGGAGCACGTCCGAGTATCCGGGGATGATCACCTGCGCGACGGGGAAGCCGATCTGCGGGTCGGTGAGATCGACGGCGATGAAGTCCTTGCCGATCGTTGCGCAGATTTCACGCGCGCGCGCGATGTCGTCGAGGCAGTCGGCGTATTGCGGGCCGGGATCGAAAGGCACGACTTCACCCTCGAGGAGAAACGCGGCGCTGCGATACGGGACGAATCCGAACATGAATGCCGAGAGGAAATTGTCGCAGTCATCGCCCTGTGTTTGGAGGCGTCGGAAGTCGTGGTCGAGCAGCACGGCGAGCTGCTGGTCGCGGTCGGGCGCGGCGGGATCGAGGAACTCGTGCTGTCGCCGGCCCTGCGTGTATTCGGTGAACGTGCGGATGAGCGCCTCCTCGCGATCAAACGACGCGCCGACTTTGAAGAAGTGGTGAAACTGAAAATCGTCCGGAATGTTCCTGTCGCGGAAATAAGCGCCGAGGCATGGCAGCACGCCGCCGAAGGACAGATCCTTCAGCGTCACTTCGATCCCCTTGCTGCGGATGAAATCCATCTGCGCGCGAATCACCGGATGGCGGATCGTCGCGGGGTCAATCGTCGGCACGATCATTTTGTTCCGCAGCACGGTGATGTGCGCGCGTCGCTCGAAGATTTCGTTTACCGCGTGGACGATGGCCTCCTCGATGAAATTACCCGTCGCCTTGCCATTCGGCCCGCTGATTTGCCGGACGTATTCGATCGGTACCTTCACCGTGCGCTCATCGCGCAGTGAAAACCCATCCACCCAATGCCACGCATCGTCGAGCGCGCGGATTCGCTCGATCACCGGCGGCGTCGCATTCGCGATGTGGCCCACGAGATTTTCAAACGGCAACGCATCCCGCACATCGCGCTCGTGAGCGCCGACGTATCCCGGCAGGTCGCCGATCTCGCGCGCCGTGAGCCACTCGGCGCCCTCCGCAAACGCCCCCGCCCTGCAGAACTCCGGCGTGGTGCCCTTCCCCATCGAGCGAAAGTCGAGCCCCTCGATGAACATCGCCGCCCAGTGAAAATGCTCGGCCACAACCTCCTCGTGCAGCCAGTAGTCGTGCCGCTCGCGGATGAACGGCTCGAGCCGCGCGATGGTCTCAGCCGGATCGACGCAGCGTCCGTGTGCAATCTTGGTTCGTGATTGGAGGTTCATTGTGAAGTGGTCCGCAGCAGATCAAGGTGGATTGCCTCGGCAGCGGCAAGACCTTCCGCGATACACTGACCGACGGAAGCGCCGCCATTCACGAGCGCGCCTGCGGCATAGACACGCGCGAGACTCGTGCGATGCGCGGCGTCCACCGACACACGACCGTCATCGGAAAAATTCAAACCGGCGAGGGCGGCACGCAGCGAGTCGGCGATTCGCAATCCCATCGCCTCAATGATCAGCGCGGCTTCGAGCACGGTCTCTAAGCCAAGTGGTTCATTGCGAATTCGCACGCCGCACGCACGCCCATCGGCACCGGGAGCAAAGCCGAGTGGCTGCCA
>JBDSAR010000413.1:0-4241 GCA_039922035.1 Chthoniobacteraceae bacterium | reverse complement strand
AGGTTCGCCGCGATTTTCACCTGCGCCTCGCCGACCGTCGCGTGCTGCAGGCTCGTCACCTGCACCCAAGGATCCACCTGCTCGACATCGAGCGCGAGATTCCACGGCGTCTGCAAAATGCGGAACGCCAGCACGCCCTTTTGCTTGATGCCCGACTTCTGCGGATCGAGCTGCGTGACGCCGTCGCGCGTGGTGACCTGCAGCCGCATCCCCTGTTCCGGCACGACGAGAAAAGTCCCGCGCTGCTTGCTCGCTTCGCGGAAAATCAGCTTCGGCGCAGTCCACGCCTTCACCGCCTTCATCCCCGGCCCAGTCAGCCCGATGGAAAATTCCTGCCGCCCCTCGGTCCGACCGCGCAGGTGCATCGTGATGATGCGCGCCGCATCCGTCTTCAATTCCGTCCAATGACTCAGCGCCTTCCCGGCGATGGACTCGACATCCATCCCCACAGGCAGCGCAAAGCTCAGCCGGAAAATCCCGGCGCGCGTGATGTCCACCGTGGCATTTACCGCGAGCACCGCGCGATCTTCGCCGAGCGAAAGTGTGTCCTGCGATTCCACGCGCACATCCGGCTCGACGGCGGACGCCTTTAGCACCGCTGTCGCCTTCACGTCCGAATACCGAAACGCGCGCCGCGCGGTGAGTCCGGGAATCTGCCCCTGCAGAAGTGTCGCGATGTTGCCGGGAAAGTCTTCCAGATTGATCGGCGAAAACGTCGCCGCGTCCACAGTGTCGAGCTGCACTTCATTGCCCGTCGCGACACCGAGCAGTCCGACTTGCCCCGCGGCGTTCTCGACGGAGATGAGTCCGACCTTCTGCTCCACCGGCAACGGCCCCGTCGCGATCTGCGAACGGATGATCAGCGCAAACGGACGCGGCTGCGGCGGCGCGAGCTTCACGCGCAGCTTGCCGGTGTCGGGATCGAAACGCCACTGCGAGACGGCGGACGGCGGCACCTTGTCCTTCGCCGCCACGAGGGTCGCCGGATCGATCACGTCGGTGATCGTCGCGCCTTTCGGCACGTCGAAGGACAGCTCCGCAAGTTCACCCTGCGCCGGACGGATCGCGGCGTGATGCAGACCCTCGATGACTCCGGCGGTCGGTGCGTAGAGTTGCGTCAGCTCCGCGTAAAACACGGCCTTTTCCCGCGCGACATCGCGGCTGCGCGGCTTCCAGCCGATCCAGATTTCATTCACCGGCGCGAGCACAAGTGTTGCCGCCGTGTCCTTGCCGACGCTCTTGCGCTCAATGGATACGGCCTGCGGCGAGACGACATCCACGTCGAGATTCGCGAGCGTGAGCGTGAGGCGGTTCACGAGTCCGAATTGAGCGGGCAGCACGAATCCGCTCTCAGCGTCCTTCTTCACCACCGGCACCTGATACTGAAGTTCGATGTCGAAAGCGCCCGTCTCGATCGCGAGCAACTGCTGCGTACGCGGGGTCCCCGCCTGCACAAGCTTCAGCGACGCCGCCGGAAACGTGGCCTTCGTGAGCACCGCAGGCTCGAACAGCAGCGGCAGTCGCTGCCCCTTCACCGCCTGCCAGCGAATCTTCGCAGTCGCGAGCGCGAACTTTTCCTCGACGCGGATCGTGTGCATGACGGTTTCCGCAACCGGCGCTTCTTTCGGCAGCAACGGCGCGGTGTCCGGTGCGTTCGGCACCTGCGCGGATGCGACACTGCTCCACGCGACAAGGCCGACGATCAGCAATGACGCGGTCGCAGCAGCAGCGCCGCCGCTCGCACTGGGCAGGCTTGGCTTCGGCTTGCGCGGCGCACGCCACAGCTTCCGCAATGCAGGCACTGCGAGTTGCAAGACAAAGAACGCCGCGACGACGGCAAGAAACGCGCATGCGCCGTTCGGCCAGCGCAGTGCGGCCCACGCGAGCAGCGTCCAGCCGAGGATCGTCCACGACTGTTTTCCCGACAGCCACGCATACGCCCACGCGATGAGCGCGAGCAACGGGAGCCACGAGTATCCGATCCAATCGAGCGCCGAGGTCTCGTCCTCGACATTGCCCACTTCGACCGCGAGCGCATTGCCCGCCTGCTGCACGGGCGCGAGAAAGGTGAGGGTGCGTGGAATTTCGGAAGTGTGCTGACGCGCGATGTCGGCGAGGCCGATGAACGCGACTCCCGCCATCGCAAACGCCGCACAGCCCAGCAGCAATCCCGCCCAATGGCGGACGCTGAATTTAAAAACGCCATCCTGCGCCGCGCTGCGCCAGACCAACGTGGCGAGCGCAAGCAACGCGAGCGCTGCGAACAGCGACAGCCCCGCGCGACCCGCATCATCGCCGCCAAACATTCTCGCAAGTCCGGCGAAGCCCGACACATCCGGCACGCCGCCGACGGGCGTGAGCGAACCCTCGCGATAGACGAGCTTCTGCGCCGTGTCCGGCTCCAGCTTCCATTCCGCGAGCATGACGGGCGCGCCGACGACGGGCGTGGCGATTTTCACGCGAGACGGATTCTTCGATCGCTCGGCGAGTTTGAGGGCGATCGCGAGCACCGCATTCGGATCGGCCTGCTGCGGGAGCGGGATGAGATTCGCGCTGCCGTCCTTCACCGGCACGACCGGCACGCCGTTCACCATCGCGGACCAAAGCTGCGTGCCCTCGGCAAGCGTGAGACGGAAATTCGCGTTGCCGCGATTTTTCACGAAGTAGTTCGCGTCGGTGAGCACTTGCCCGGCCTTCGAGATGCGCGTGGTGAGCGACGCGCGATCCACGACCTGACTCAGCGAATCGCCCTGCGCGAGCGGACTGAGCGCGAGTTGCAAATTGAAGGGCCGCGCGGCGTAACGATACGCGGCGAGGATCGGCGCGTCGAAAAATAGGCGATAATCCGGCGGCACTTCGCCCGTCTCCAGCGGCAGCAATCCGGCGGAGACATCCACCGGCTTCACCTGAAACTGATACGCGCTGATCACGAGCGTGTGGCCCTGCTCCGACTGCGCATCGAGCGGACGCGCGCCGGTGAATGCGAGCGTGTCACCCTGCGCCTTGAACGGCCGCTCATACGTCGCGAGCAGCGTGTATGCGCCGGACACCGGCGTGTGCAATTGCACCACGTAGCCGCCGTCCGCCTTCTGCCAGTTGCGGATGTCCTTGCCGGTGAACTCGACATTAAAATACTCGTCCGACAGCTCGACCTTGAACGCCGCGACGGGCGCGCCTGACACCACGTAGTTCATCACACTGCTGCCATACGCGACGCCTTCGCCGATGGAAAAAAGATGGAACGCATCGGCCTGAATGGACTGCGGGAGCCGCTCGACACGCATCGTCGCCTGCCACGCGGGTTCGCTGAGCCGGAACGCCGCCTGGATGCCCGCGACTTTGCGCGGAAAAAACGCGGTGGCGATTTCCGTGAGCGCCTGCGTGCGCTCGGCGGTCAGGCGGATCCCCGCGTCCGCCGACACCGCGACGTGTCCGCGCACGGACTTCGCCTTCACCACCTCGACATGCGGCAGCGGCCAGCCCGCGGCACCGAGCGCCGCGTTGCGTTCCAGCCGCACCTGCACCACCTGACGCCCCGACACCGGCTGCGAATAGACGAGGCGCAGCTCGGCATCGTCTTCCGCGTCGCGGAGAAAATAGTCAGCCAGTCCCGCGACGTTCAGCTTCGCAACGGCGTAGCCTTTCGGCACCCGCAGCAGCAGTTCGCGCAGTGGGGCCTCGCGCACATCGATCTCGATTTCCGCATCAATGCTCTGCTCTGTCTCGCCGAGGTGAAAGGCGAGGACTTGCGAGACTGTCAGCTCAGGCAGGATCTGATCGGCCTGGATTCGCAACGCAAAATCGGCTCCAGAAAAGCGGTAGGCGAAACGTTGCTCGCCGCCTGCGCGGAATGCCGACTTCGTCATGTCGCTCTCCGGAAACTGCTCCGGCGAAACCTGCGAGAGCCCCCTCGACTGGACGACTTCGAGCCGCACCGCGCCCTCGTTCACGATGCGGAAGTAGCCCGCGAATCGCGTCGCGCCCTCGGGTCGCAGTTGCATCGCGTCCACCGTCTGCGGGAACGCGCCGATCGCCGTCTGCGTCTGCACGAGTATGGTGAAGAGGTTTTTCTGCGGCTGATTGAACTTCACGACGAGCTTGCGCTCGCCCTCATTCGCGCCCGGCTCGACGCCCCACGAGAGCACCTGCTCGCCCTGCACGCGCGTGACCTCGCCGTCGCCGCGCAGCAGCAGCGTCACGCGATCGAGTTCGCCCTGCATCACCTTGCAGTCGAGCAGCGC
>JBDSAR010000412.1:0-9464 GCA_039922035.1 Chthoniobacteraceae bacterium | reverse complement strand
GTGAAGCGCGGGAGGTTCAGGCGGACGGAGCGGGCGTTCGGGCCCTGGTCAATGATGATGTCGAGCTTGTAGTCCTCCATCGCGGGGTAGAGGTATTCCTCGATGATGCGGGAGAGCGCGTGGATTTCATCAATGAAGAGGATATCGCCGCGCTCAAGGCCGGTGAGCAGGCCCGCGAGGTCGCCGGCTTTTTCGATGGTCGGGCCGCTGGTGCATTTGATGTTCACGCCCATCGCGTGCGAGAGGATGTGCGCGAGTGTGGTCTTGCCGAGGCCGGGCGGGCCGCTGAGGAGGATGTGTTCGAGCACGTCGCCGCGCTGCCGTGCCGCCTCGACCATTACGAGGAGCTGCTCGCGCACCTTTTCCTGCCCGGCGAATTCGCTGAATGCGGGCGGGCGCAGCGAAATGTCGAACGGCGTGTCGGGCGCTTCGGCGATGGTCTGGGCGTATGGGTCGGGCACGGCGGAAGGTGTGGCGTGGTGCGGTGCGGATGCAACTCTCAAGCGGGCTGCGCGGCTTTCCGTTTGCGTTTGCGGAGGGCGCGGGTGCGCACGGCGCGGAAAATAAGGAACAGGGCGGCGAGAGCCGCGGTGGTCGCGACGATTCCCGCGGCGACTCTCGGGAAAATCACGGCCGCGCCTGCGATGACGAGCGCAAGCATCGTCGCGCATAGAAGCGTGAAGACCTCGCCGGCATCGAGCACGCGCTGCCCGGACATCGCGGCGGAAACGGCCCGCGAGAAGCGCAACGCGCCGGCGGTCGCTCGGGTGAGACTGCCGCCTGCGGGCTTGCTGCGTTCGAGAGTATCCCCCTCCGAGGGAATCCGCATCCGGCGTCGCTTTTTCAGCACAATCTCGGTCGCGTGCGTGAGGTCGCGCTCATACGCCGCGGCCATCTGCGAGGCGAAGCCCGCGTCGTCCACAGCGACATCGAGTTCGAAATTGGTGAGCCAGCTTGCCATGTTCAGATTCGTCGAGCCCACGCGCGCCCAATGATCGTCGGCGACGGCGGTCTTTGCGTGGAGCATCGAGCCGTTCCATTCGAAGACGCGCACACCGGCTTCGAGAAGCGGCCGGTAGCCTGCGGTGGTGAGTGGTCGCAGCCACGGCAGATCGCTGCCGCCGGGGACGAGCAGGCGGACATCCACGCCGTCGCGCGCGGCGGCTCGGAGGGCCTGCACGTAGCTGGGAGTCCCGGCGAAATAGGCATCCGTGAGCCACAACCGGTGCTGCGCGAGCGAGGCGATGAGCAGGTCGAGACGGTAGAGCCCGGTGACACTGGGAGCTGTCGCGATGACGCGCAAAGCGACGCCGCCCTCGTTCTCCGGATCCGGAAATGCCGCGAGTTCCTCCGGAGGAATCGCCGGGCCGTTCTGCGCCCACACTTCCGAGAATGCGCGGACGAGATCCGTGACCGCCGGACCGCGGAGTTCCACGCCGGTGTCACGCCACGGCTCGATGCGTCGCTTTGGATCGCCGAGCCACACATCGCTCACGCAGACGCCGGAGATGAAACCGATGCGGCCGTCCACCACGAGCGATTTGCGGTGATCGCGCGAGAACCAGCTCAGTTCACCGCCGAGGCTGGGCGGATTGTGATAGCGCACGGTGCCGCCGGCCTTCACGAGCGGCCCCCAAAAACGGCGCGGCGTGGAAAACGAGCCGAGCCAGTCGAGCATCACGCGCACCTTTACACCGTCGGCAGCGCGCCGGGTCAGTTCTTCGAGGAAACTGCGACCGGTCGTGTCTGCGCTGATGATGTAGTTTTCAAAAAGAACCGTGTGCGTGGCTGAGCGGATCGCGGCACGCCATGCGTCGTAATTTTCCGCGCCATCGAGCAGGAGTCGCAGCGAATTTCCGCAGACGAGCGGCGCGCCTGCGGCGCGGGAAAATGCGAGTTCCGCGAGTGAGCGCGCGCTGATGAGCGAGCCTGCCGGGTCACTCGCTGTTGCCGAGGGAGAGTTCAATGCGTGCAGTAAACGCGGAATACGCACGGGGCTCAAGAGCGTGTTCGACGCACACACGGTTTTCCATTTGCCTGAGCGCTGTGCGCCATCGAACTGCAGTCCTCCTCCTCATCATCACCTCCGTGCTGTGGAGTCTCGGCGGAGTGCTGCTGAAGCAGGTGGACTGGCACCCGATGGCAAAGGCCGGGGCACGCAGCGCGGTCGCCGCGATCGTAATCTATCTGTGGATGCGGAGGCCGAAATTTTCCTGGTCACGGAATCAGATTCTCGGCGCGGCGGCATATGCCGTGACGGTCACCACATTCGTCATCGCGATCGATCTCACGAGCGCGGCGAATGCGGTCTTCCTCCAGTACACCGCGCCGGCGTACGTGGCGCTGCTCGGCGCATGGATGCTCGGCGAACGCACGCAACCGCGCGACTGGCTGTGCATCGTGCTCGCCATCGCGGGCATCGGCATGCTGTGCCGCGACGGGATCGTGTCGCACAGCATCCCCGGAATCGTCGCGGGCCTCGCGAGCGGCTTCTCGATGGCGCTGATGGTGATTTTCCTCCGGCGCGAAAAGGACGGCTCGCCGGTCGCCGCGCTGCTGCTCGGGAATATCGCCACCGCCGTGATCGGGCTGCCGTTTGGCTTTGCCGGTAAAATGCCGGGCGCGGGCGAATGGGGCATCCTCCTCGTGCTCGGCGTGCTGCAACTCGGCGTGCCCTATATTTTGTATGGGCTGGCGATCCGGCATGTGAAGGCCATCGAAGGCATCCTTCTCCCGATACTGGAGCCGGTGCTCAATCCGCTGTGGGTGTTCATTTTTCTCAGGGAAGAACCGGGCGCATGGACTGTCGCCGGGGCGGTGCTGGTGCTCGGTGCGATGGGTGTGCGCGGGCTTCTGGGTTTGCGGGCTGGAATACTTGCGCAAAAACCCATCGCCTAGCCCGATAGCTGCTCAATTACAGAAACCTATCCGACAGATCGATGGTCACATACGGCACTCCCATTCCATTTTCCCACGTCCCAACCCAGGCGTTGCGGACTGTGACGCCCGTCACGACGAGCGCCACTCCCACGAGTGCCCCGCAGCCGGGCGATCTGCCTGGGTTCGATGTGCTTTTCGAGCGCGCGCCGCTGCCGATGCTGATCTGCGATGCGGAGAATTTCCGGTTTCTGGCGGTGAATTTCTCGGCAATGAAATCGTACGGCTGGTCACGGGAGGAATTCCTAGCGACGACGATGGACCGAATCATTCCCCAGCAGGATGTCCGCGCCTTTGTCGAATACCTCCGCCAGGTCGAGTCGCGCGGCGCAGGTCTGAACCAGAGGCAAAACTGGAAGCACAAGACCAAGGCAGGCCGGGTGATCGCCGTGCAGACCTCGTGGCAAAGTGTGATTTTCAACGGCCGCCGCGCGCTGGTCGCAACCATCCATGATCGCACCAGCCAGGTCCGCGCCGAGGAGGAAAGCCGCGAACTGGCCCACGTGCTCAGCCTTGCCGCGGATGCGATCATCGTCTGCACCCTCGAACGCGAAATCCGCTACTGGAACAAGGGAGCGGAGGAAGTCTATGGCTGGAAATCCGAGGAAGCGATCGGGAAGCGGGCGGAAGATCTGCTGAAAATTGACCTCGAAACCTGCCTGAAGTGCATGGCCGCCATCGTGGAAAAAGGCGACTGGAACGGACAGATGACCCACAAGCGGCGCGAAGGCAGCAACGTAATCGTGAACAGCCGCTGGACGCTAGGCTGCGACGAGGAGACCAGGCAGCCGAAATCCATCCTGCTGATCAATTCCGATATCACCGAGACGAAGAAACTCGAGTCGCAATTCCTGCGCGCGCAGCGCCTCGAGAGCATCGGCACGCTCGCAAGCGGGATCGCGCACGACCTGAACAACATCCTCTCCCCGATCCTCATGGCCACGGGCATCCTCCGCGGCTCGATCCGCAAGGAGGATCAGCAGATGGTGGACATCATTGAGGGGAGCGCCGAGCGCGGCGCGGCCATCGTCAAGCAGGTGCTCACTTTTGCCCGCGGCGTGGAGGGCGAACGCGCGCTCCTGCAGCCCAAGCACCTGCTCACGGAAATGGTGAAGGTGATGAACCAGACCTTTCCAAAGAACATCGATATCAGGACGCAATTTGCGCCGGAACTCTGGACAGTGCTGGGCGACGCCACGCAACTCCACCAAGTGCTCCTGAACCTCTGCGTGAACGCCCGCGACGCGATGTCGCCGCATGGCGGCAAGCTGAAGGTCTCGTGCGAAAACATGGAGGTGGATGAGAAACTCGTCAGTCTGAATCCCGGGGCCGCCGCCGGGCCGCATATCTGTTTTTCCGTCACGGACACCGGCAGCGGCATGACCCCGGAGGTGATGGAACAAATCTTCAACCCGTTCTTCACCACCAAGGAGCAGGGCAAGGGCACGGGCCTGGGCCTCGCGACGGTCATCGGCATCGTGAAAGGGCACAAGGGCTTCCTCGTCCTGCAAAGCGAGGTCGGCGTCGGCACCACGTTCAAGGTGCATCTGCCCGCAAACTGCAGCGCCAAGGCGGATGAAAAGCGCTCGGAGTGCCTCACCGACCTCAGAGGGAACGACGAACTGGTGCTCGTCGTGGACGACGAGGCAGCGATCCGCGAGGTCATCGTGGGCACGCTGGAAGCGCACAATTACCGCTGCTACACCGCCGAGGATGGCACCGAGGCACTCGCACTTTACTTCGAGCGGCGCGATGCGATCAAACTCATCGTCACCGATCTGCACATGGGAATGATGGACGGCGTCATGCTCACCAAGTCGGTGAAGAAGCTCACGCCGGACATGAAGATCATCATCTCCAGCGGACACATTCAGAAGGAGAACCAAGTCGTCCTCGAAGCACTCGGCGTGAAGCACTTCCTCGAAAAGCCGTACACGTCGGAGAAGCTGCTCCTCTGCGTGAAGCAGGCACTCACCGCGAAGCCTGCCGCGTAGCCGCGCTCAAAGTTTGTTGAGCTGCTCCAGCAGCCCGGCCTGCGTGAGCCCGTCGGCGATCCAGTAGTCTCCGCGTTTGCGGAAAAGCACGTACACCGGCACTCCCGCACGGCGCATTTTTTTCAACGCTGCCTCGATGTCCGGCGGCTGCTGCGTGTAGTCGGCTTTGATCGTCACCACACCCTTCGCCTTCATCGCGGCGATGACGGGCGCGGTGTTGATCACCGTGCTCTCGAAGACCTTGCAGTTCAGACACCACTTCGCGGTGAAATCCACGAACACCGGATGCTTCGCCTCGATCGCCTGCCGGATTTTCGCGACGCTGAACGGCTCCCATGCGAGGCCGTCGGCGCCGGTCTCCGTCGCGGCGACGGGCGCAGGCGCATTCACCCGCCCGTGGACAAAGGCAAACCATCCGCCGACTGCGAGCGCCAGCGCGAGCGGCAGCGCCCAACGCGCCTCGTGCCATGTGCCGAGCACCCAGCATGCGATGCCGAGCACGAGCAGGAATGAGCACGCCTGCACGACGACGCCCGTCGTCGGAAACGAATCGAGCAGCCACACGGCGAGCGCGAGCATCACGAAGCCGAGCACCTGCTTGAAGCGCACCATCCACATGCCGGGCTTCGGCAGAAATTTCATCCACGCCGGCTGCCAAGTCAGCAGGAAATATGGCAGTGAAAGCCCCGTGGCGATCGCGGCGAACATCGCGAACACCTGCGGCCCCGGCCGCGTGATCGCCGCGCCGATGACCGGGCCGACGAGTGGCGCGGTGCAAGATGTGCCGAGCAGCGTCGTGAAAAGCCCATGGATGAATGCGCCGCCCACGCCTTCCTTCGACGACAGATCGCTGAGCTTCGACTCCGCGCCGCCGAGCGTGATTTCAAAAACTCCGAGCAGACTCAGGCCGAAGACGAACACCACGCCGATCATCACCGTGAGCAGCACGGGATTGGAAAACTGTGCGCCCCAGCCGAACGATTTCCCGAAAGACGCGAGCGCCACGATGAGCGTCGCGACGATCGCGAAGAACGCGAAAACGCCCGCGCAAAACGCGAGGCCGAGCCGGAAGATGCGATCTTTCGCCTCCCCCGCCTGCTGCACGAATCCGAAAACCTTCAGGCTGATCACCGGCAGCACGCACGGCATGAGATTCAGCAGCAGCCCGCCGAGAAATCCCTGGACGAGGAGGAACCACAGACCGGCGGCGGGGGTGCCTTTTGCCTGATGCTCGATGTCGTCAAACGGATCCCATCCCCCGGTATCGCTCGCATTTGCCGCAACGATCTTCGGCGCGACTTCCGGCTTCGTCGGCACGGCGGAAGGTGCAGTTTTCCCGAGCAGCCAGCCCTCGCGCGCAGCGCCCGGCTTTTGCACGACGAGCAGGCCGCTCCATGCGAGATTCGCAGGGACTTTGTCGTCGAAGGGAAAGCCGAAGACACGCGTGCCGTCGCCCTCGGTTTCGCTGGTGATTTTTTTGCCGAGTTCAAACGTGCTGCCAAAATCCTCCGGTGGCTGCGGGAAAAATTCCACCGTCGCGTCCTTCGGCAGTCCGCCGACGCGCACGATGAGCGTCTTGTCCTTCGCCCCGTATTTCACATCCTGCGTCGGCGGCGCATCCTCGCGCGGCAGTTGCGCGCGCCACTTTGCAAAAAGCTCGGCATTCGCCGGCTGCGCCGGGCCGACTGGGAGCTTCAACTCCAGATCCGCGCCACCCGGAATGCACGTCTCGGCGCACACCTGCCATTTCGCCTTTGCACCGATCCGCACCGCACCCTGCGCGGGCTGGGCGGACGGCGTAATTTTCACCGGGAAAAAAACCTCGTGCTCGTACGCGAAGAGCGACTGGCCATCCGCATCCACGACGAGATGCGGCAGCGGAAAACCGATCGGCCCCGCCTGCCAGCCCTCGGGCAATTCCCAATCGATGCCAAACGGAAAACTCGGCGATCCGCCGAACTGCCAGTACGTGTGCCAGCGCGGAATGATCTTCATATGCACGCCGACGAAGAACGGCTTGCCCGGCTCGACGGCGGTCGTGTCCGCGACCAGCACCGACTCGGTGATCTGCTGTCCATTTGCTGCCTGCTGCGCGCGGGCGCCGGAAAATGAGAGCGCTATGAGCACGCAGGCGATGAGGATACGGAAGAGGGAGCGGTTCGGCATGGCGCGGATTTTTCGGGAAACTACGCGGAGCGAATCGGAAATCCAACACTGCTGTGCAAGATCGTCCCCGAGCGTGCTTCGGACAGGAGTGTCCGCGTCACGCACCGATGAGCGCGGACCAGAGGATCGCGAGCGACCGGGCGTTCGTTTCGCAAGCTTTTGCAGGATCGATCGGCGGCAGTTTCGGGCGATCAAAGTTCGCGGCGAACTTTTGCTTCCACCGCGCGTATTCCGGCTGCGACCACGCGCCGCACACGTCGCCGCCGATGATCTGCGCGCCGCTCGTGCGCAGATCGCCGAGCGCGTGGGCGATGTCCTCGGCGGTGAAAAGCCCCTGCTCCCAATTCGTCACCGCGTCCTCCGGCCGCAGGCAGTCGGTGTCGATCGTCACATACACTTTCCTGCCGCCGAGCTTCGCTGCGAATGCGGTGAACTGCTCGCGCCAGTCGTTGCGCGAAATCACCGGCCAGCGCTCGCGCACACTCTTGCTCATGCGCTCCTTCCACACATGCACCGCGAGCCTTCCATCCGCGAGCGCGCGGTGATTCGCGAACCAGCGGTGCGGCCAGTTGAACTCGAAATTCCCGCAGCCCCACACGGTCGCGGACTGCACATGCGGGAGTTCGAGCGCGCGGTTCACCCAGCCGCCGCAGCCCCAGTGCGGCAGGCGCACGTCCCAGTCGGGGTGGTTGTCGAAAGAGACGAGCACGACCGGATCATGAAATTGCCGCAGCCAGAGTGCGCTGAGGTGATGAAATTCGCCCGAACCGAAGAGCGTGAACGGCGCGAGCTTCGGTTTCACTTCCTCGTAAAATCGCTCCATCTCCGCGCGAGGCGCCGAGAAACGGAGGCGCGGCCCCCATGCGCGCACGTCGAGATAGTCCGCACCGCTCGCGGCATCGCGGGACCACGCGCCGTCGAGATCGAGATGCAGAGCGGAATTGGTCACGGCTCATCCAAGCCGGGCGGCGGCACGGCGGCAAGCGCGCGCAAGGCGCGGCGACAATCGCAGACAGACGAAGTCATTTCAGTCGCCGTCATCGGATGTGCCGGAGGCACTCCAATTTTCGGATAGGTAGTCGGAAATAAGAACGTCGTCCCGCCCCCTTCCAGCAAAGGGTGCGCCTCCCGCGCATTTGCAGGTCGGCGCCAGGAATTTCGCCGCTCCTTGGAGTTTCCGGGGCCGTCGGCCATTTTACCTTCCGACGACCCCGGGGTGTTCCCCCCAGAACGATAGGTATGACCGGCGAACGGCGTTCTTGTTTGAAAATAGTTCCGGCTTTTTCAGACGCGAAAGTTTGTCATGTGGAGCATGGCGATTGACACCGCTGGAAGCATCCCGCGAGACTCTGCCCGTATGAATAACTCCCAGCCTCCTCTTTCCTCCCGCCGCGAATTCCTGAAGGCCTCCGGCCAGATCGTCGCGGCGTCCGCGCTCGCGGGCGTCAGCATTCCATTCGTCCACGCTGCGAGCAGCGAGACGATCAATATCGCGCTCGTCGGCTGCGGGGGACGCGGCACCGGTGCCGCGAAGAATGCGATGGACCAGACCGGCCCGCCGATCAATCTCGTCGCGATGGCGGATATTTTCGAACACCGCCTCCAGAACAGCCATAGCTCGCTGCAGAAAAACCTGCCCACGCAGGTGAAGGTGCCGGAGGATCAAAAGTTCATCGGCTTCGACGGCTACAAGAAGGCCATTGATTGCCTGAAGAAAGGCGACGTTGCGATCTTCACGACGCCGATGGCATTCCGCGCGGTCCACTTCGCGTATGCGATTGAAAAGGGCGTGAACATTTTCATGGAAAAGCCGGTGACGGCGGACGGCCCGAAGTCGCGCCTGATGCTCAAGCTGAATGAGGGGGCGCTGAAGAAGGGCCTCAAGGTCGGCGTGGGGCTGAACAGCCGCCACAGCCGCGCGCTGCAGGAACTCCACAAGCGTGTGCAGGACGGCGAAATCGGCGACATCATGCTCATGCGCGGCTACCGGATGTCGCCGCCGATCGGCTCGGCCTTCTCGGAAAAATATCCCGGCCCCGACAACAACCTGCCCGGCAAGCCGACCGAATTGCAGTGGCAGCTCTCCCGTTTCCACAGCTTCATCTGGGCGAGCGGCGGCTGCTTCAGCGACTTTTACATCCACCACATCGATCATCTGAGCTGGATGAAAAATGCTTGGCCGGTGAAAGCGCAGGCCCTCGGCGGACGCCACTATCGCGACAACTACGTGGATCAAAATTTCGACAGCTACGCGGTCGAATACACCTTCGAGGACGGCGCGAAACTTTACATGGACGGCCGCTGCATGATCGGCGCGAACCAGATCTACTCGAGCTACGTGCATGGCACGAAGGGCATGGCCATCGC
>JBDSAR010000411.1:0-3745 GCA_039922035.1 Chthoniobacteraceae bacterium | reverse complement strand
TCCTTCCCGCTCCCGGCGAAAATCCTCGCGTGCTTTTTCCTGAACCTCGTCCTCATCGCGGTCGCCGGTGTTTACATGGCGCAGGGGCAGTTTCGATTCGGGCTGGATTCACTGCTCACGGGCAGCTCCGGCGAGCGTGTGCAGACGATGGCCAGCCTCATCGTGTCCGAGCTGAATGGACGCAAGCGATCCGAGTGGACGGCGATCCTGCAGCGCTTTGCGGATGCATACCACGTGCAGCTCGCCGCGGTGCAAAATGACGGCACGCGGCTCGCCGGCACGATCGGCGATCCGCCGCCGGCGGTGCTGAAAAAACTGACCGAGGGAAATGCGGATCGTGGTCGGCCACTGCAACAGGATCCTCGCAGGCCGCGCGACAGACCCGACGGCGAGTTCCGCCCAGGCTTCCTGCTCGACGGACAGCCGCGCAATCCCCCGCCGCGCGATGGTCAGCCGCGTGATGGTCAGGCAGGCGATCCCCGCCGTGGATTTCCTCTGCGTCCAGGTCCGAATGGTGAACGCCCGCCATTCCGTGAAGACGAACCCAATCCGCCCGATGATGGCCGGCCGCCGCGCGAAGGTCCTCCTGCGCCGCTTCCGGGTGGCGGGCCGAATGGCTTCCCGAAATTCATCGTCCGTGCAGGCGAGCCGCCGATGTATTGGATCGGCGTCCGCACGCCCTTGCCGAACGAAGGCGGCAGGCCGGGGCAGCCTTCCTCGCTGCTCATCGTCGTGCCCTCGCTCGCGAGCGGCGGGCTGCTGCTCGATGTCACGCCGTGGCTGTGGGTCGGCGCAGGCTTGCTCGCGTGCTCGGTGCTGCTGTGGCTGCCGCTCGTGCGCGGCATCACGCGCAGCGTGCGGCAGATGACGGGCGCGGCGGGGCAGATGGCGCAGGGGCAGTTCGGCACGCGCGTGGACACGGATCGCCGCGACGAACTCGGCCGTCTCGGCGAATCGCTCAACCACATGTCGGGCCGCCTCGGCGAATACGTCACGGGACAAAAGCGATTCCTCGGCGACATCGCCCACGAGCTGTGCTCGCCGCTCGCGCGGATGGAAATGGCGCTCGGCGTCCTCGAACAGCAGGCGAGCGAAAAGCAGCAGGGCTACGTGACGGACGTGCGTGAGGAAGTCCGCCACATGTCATCGCTCGTGAATGAGCTGCTCTCGTTTTCCAAGGCCGGGCTGCGCGCGAAAGATCTCGAGCTGCGTGCCGTGCCGCTCGCCGAATTGTGCGGCATCGTCATCACCCGCGAGGCGCAGGGAAAGAGTGACATCACGGTGAATGTGGACGCCGCGCTCAGCGTCCTCGCCGATCCTGATCTGCTCGCACGCGCCATCGGCAACGTCCTGCGCAATGCCATCCGTTACGCCGGCGCTACCGGCCCCATCGTGCTCAGCGCGAACACGCGCGGTGCCAGCGTGACCTTTGCGATCACCGACAGCGGCGCGGGCGTCGCCCCCGAGACGCTGCACCGGTTGTTCGATCCCTTCTACCGCCCCGAGACCGCGCGCACGCGCGAAGGCGGCGGCGCGGGCCTCGGCCTCGCGATCGTGAAGAGCTGTGTGGAAGCCTGCGGCGGGAGCGTCGCCGTGAAAAACGCGCAGCCGCGCGGACTTGAGGTCACGATGAATTTGCGGCGAGCTATCTAGCCTCGCACGCATGCATTGCATCCGCGGCGGGTGAGGGGATAGCGTGGGCGGAATGAATGCTCCCCGCGTTTCCGAAATCTCGCGCCGCTCCTTTCTCCGCCGTGCGGCGTTTGCCGCCGCCGCACTCCCTGCGGGCTTGCGCGCGGAGACAGTCACGCTGCCTTTCGAGAACGGCGAACGCGAACTCGTGAAGTATCCGCAAAAGCGCGCGCTCATCCGCCTCACGTCGCGTCCGCCGCAGCTTGAGACGCCGTTTGCGATTTTCAACGAGGGCGCGATCACGCCGAACGATGCGTTCTTCGTGCGCTACCATCTCGCCGGTTCGCCGCCTGCGCGGGAGTTGCTCACGGCGGATGCGTTCCGCGTGCAGGTGCTCGGAAAGGTGAAGACGCCGCTCAAGCTGAGCGTGGCGGAATTGCACGCGCAGTTTGAGCAAGTCGAAGTCATCGCGGTGAACCAGTGCAGCGGAAACAGCCGCGGATTTTTCCAGCCGCGCGTGTCGGGAGGTCAGAGCGCGAACGGCGCGATGGGCAATGCGAAGTGGAAAGGCGTGCGCTTGAAAGACGTCCTGGAAAAAGCGGGCCTCGCGGCAGACGCGAAGCAGGTGCTTTTCAACGGACTCGACACGCCTCCCGCGCCGAAGGTGCCGGACTTTGTGAAGGCGCTCGACGTGGAGCAGGCGCTCGATCCCGACATCCTGCTCGCGTACGAGATGAACGGCGAGCCGCTGCCGTGGCTGAACGGCTTCCCGTTGCGCCTCGTCGTGCCGGGGCACTACGGCACGTACTGGGTGAAGCACCTGCACGAAATCACCGTCGTGGATGAGACGTTCAAGGGCTTCTGGATGGACCCCGCCTATCGCATCCCGGACACCGAGTGTGCCGCCATCGAGCCCGGCACCGTGCCGAAAAAAACCGTGCCGATCTCACGCTTCAACGTGCGGTCGTTCATCACAAACATCGCCGACGGCGCGAAGTTCAAGGCAGGCATGCATCAGATCGTCAAAGGCATCGCCTTCGACGGCGGGCACGGCATCCGCGAGGTGCTTTTCAGCGAGGACGACGGTCACACGTGGCGCGCAGCGGAACTCGGCAATGACCTCGGAAAATTCTCGTTCCGCGAGTGGACGCTCGCCTTCACGCCGACGACCAACGGCGAGCACAAGCTGCGTGTGAAAGCCACGAACACTCTCGGCCAGTCGCAGCCGCTCGAACCGCTGTGGAATCCCGCCGGCTACATGCGCAACGTCGTCGAGACCGTCACCGTCACCGTGCAGAAAGCCTGATCCATGAAACGCATTTCCCTCGCCATCCTCGCTATCCTTGCCTCTGTCACCGTCGCCATCGCTGCCGACGAATGGAAGCTGCCCGACGAGAAACCCTCTTTTAAATCCGCGCCCGGCTCTGAGTTCGTGCAGGCAAACTGCATCATGTGCCACTCGCACGAATACATCACCACGCAGCCCGCATTCACGCGCGACCAGTGGAAGGCGTCCGTGGCAAAGATGCAGGCGAAATACGGCGCACCCCTCGTGCCAGAAAATGTGGACGCGCTGCTCGACTACCTTGCGAAGAGCTACGGCAAGCCGGCGAAGTGAGCGCTTCGCCAGCCCCGACTTTTCCAACCGCAGACATGCACAGAGGAGACGCAGAGGAATCCCAGAGACTCTGTGCCCCTCTGTGATTCCTCCGTGAACCTCTGTGGTTTTCTTGCTTCCGCCGCCTTGCCAAGCGGCGCGCCGTGGCTAACGTCCCGCCCCTTTTCCTTATGAGCAAGAACCTGCATGTCGCCATCGTCGGAGCAACCGGAGCCGTGGGCATCGAAATGATGCGCACGCTCGAAAAGCGGAAGTTTCCGCTCGGCAAACTCACGCTCCTCGCCTCTGCGCGTTCGGCGGGGAAGCGGCTGTCTTTCCTCGGCGAGGATGTGACGGTGCAGGAACTTACCGAGCATTCGTTCAAGGGGATTGATGTCGCGCTCTTCAGCGCCGGCGGATCCATTTCGAAAAAGTTCGCGCCCTTCGCGACGCAGGCCGGCGCCGTGGTCGTGGACAACTCCTCGCACTTCCGCATGGATGCCGATGTCCCGCTCG
>JBDSAR010000410.1:0-4483 GCA_039922035.1 Chthoniobacteraceae bacterium | reverse complement strand
ACGGCAGCATTGCGCGACCCCAGTCCTGGAGCTTGGCGTTGATGGCCTGCTCGAACTTCGCGTAGTTTGCGTTGTACTCGGCAGCGTTCGCGGAGTCCGCGGCGGCGAATGCCTCGGCGACGTGTTTTGCGACGGCCTTCACGATGATCGGGTCCATCATGAAGTGCGGATTGCCGAGTGCATGCACGTCGCCGGCGGCGCGTGTGAGCGTCGCCGGGACGTTCATCATGCGGATGCCTTGCGAGGCGACGACGCGTCCGGGCTTGCCGGTTTCGAGCTTCGCGTTGCGCGCATTTTGAAGGAGCGGCGGGAGCCAGCCGAGTTCGAGTTCTGCGCCGCCCTCGATGAGCACATCGGCGCTGCGGAGTTTCACGATGAAGCTGGGGCGCGCATCCACGAAGTGCGGATCTTCGGTGGGCTTCGCCATCACGGTGACCTCCACTTTGTCGCCGCCGATGTCGCGCGCGACCGCGCCGTAGTCCGGCAGCGTCGCGACTACGTTGAGTTTTGCCTGTGCGGCGGTGAGCAGCGCGGCGAATGCGGCTGCGAGGAGTGCGTGTATTTTCATGGGATGATTTGGGGTTTAGAATTTGTGTGCGCCGTGCGCTCCGAGCGCGAATTCGAACTGGAGGAATAGCGAGTCCTCGTCGCGCGACTGCAGGAAGGATGACTGCTGGAGGAAGTCATGGTTGTATTGCAGGCGGAGCTTCGAGAATTCCGACGGATACCACGTGAGGTTTGCCGACATGCGCCAGCGAGACTGTCGCGTGTCTTCGAAGGTGAGCGGCGAATCCTGCATGTGAAGGTAGTCGCCACGGATGCCGGCGGCCCAGCCTTTCGCGAAGCCCCACACGACCTGCGAATACACGCCCCAGTCGGTGAGCGTCTCGCGCGCGGCGAAGGAATCGTTCAGCCCGAGCCCGGCGTCCGCGCGGCGCAGCATCGCCTCGGTCTGCCATTTCACGTACGGCCAGCCGCCTTCGGATTTCGCCGGCTTCCACTTGTAGAATGCATCCACGCCGTAGATTTGCGTGCGTGCATTCGCTCCCGTGTCGTTCGGACCAAACGCGGCGGACGTTCCGATGAGGAGCGTGCGCGTGGGGCTGAGGTCGAACGACATTTCCAACCGCGGGATGAATGCAAAATCGCTGATGCTGTTCAACTGCCGGTCAATCGTCTGCCGCCCGAACTGCGTGCCGTCCTCGCCCGTATTCCGGAAGGACGCCGCGGTGCCGCCCTCGCCATTTTGCACCGCGAGCATGAGCTGCGAGTAGAACGGCGTGGGCAGCACCCACGCGACTTGCGCGCCTGCGCCACGCAGGCCGTCGGGCCCGAGCAGGCGGCCATGCACGAGCGGCGCGTCCACGAAGTCCCACGTGTGCGGATGGGTCGGATTGATGCGGCCAAATGGCGCGAAGAACTGCCCGGCCTTCACCTGCAATCCGAGCGGCAGGCTCGTCGTCTGCGCGAATGCCTCCTCGACCTCGACGGAGGTCTGGTTTTGCGAGTCGAGCTTGAACACGATGTTCGCGAAGCCCTCGAAGTACGGATCCACCGCGCCGTCGAATGCGAGCTCGATGTTGCGCGCGTTGAAGCCGCGCTTCTGCGGATCATGATCGCCGACTTCGAGCGAACCCAGATCGTGAGCCGAGGATGCGGCGGCTGCGAGGATCGCGTCGAAAGAGATGTTCAGGTAGCTCTTGCCGCCGCCAGCGAGCGTGATGGGTGCGGTGCCGAGGTTGCCGAGCGAGAGCACGGATGCGTCTGTCGTCGGAATCGCATTCGTGCTGCCCGGTGCCGGAGGCGCAGCCTGCGTCGGAGAAGCGCCCGGCGCGACGACGCTGTCATCCGTCGTCGGGAAAAGCGGCGTGTCGGCGGCAGGTGATTTCGCGGCGGGCAACGCGGGCGGTGTCGACGCCGGTGCGATCTGCGCTGCCGGTTCGGGAAGTGGTGCATTTTTCCGGAGGCTCTCGATGGTCGAGTGCTGGTCCGCGATTTCCTTTTTCAGAGCATCCATCTCCTGCTGATGGCGCGTCTGCATTTCGCGCATCATCTGCTGGAGCGCGTTGAGCTGTTGCTGGACGGAAGGTTCCTGCCCGAGCGCGCGACCGGAGATGGCGCACGCTGCGAGCAGCATGATCTGTTTTTTCAATGTGGGATTGGGGTTGGAAGTGGAGACACGTCGAACCGCCCGATGGACGATTCGCACAACGACGAAACGGCTGAGACTTCAGACCGTCGCCGGAGGCGCGTGCTCCAATACCCCGAGAACCAGAAAAATTTTGCCCAGCGAAACGCTGATCGGTCGGACGCAGGCGATGAGCGGCTGCACCACGTTCGCGGAAAATGCCACTGGCAGCGGTGCCGAGTGGAACGTGCCTGCGTCGAACATCGTCACGCAGCAGGTGTGCTCCGGCTCCGAGGCATCCCGGTGCGCCGCCGCATGCAGCGCGGGGGACGCCGCCATCCACAGTACCGCGAGCAAATGCAGGATCACGGCGAAACCGATCGCGCGCGGGAACCCGGACAGATGTTGGCGTGGGGCTGCCATGGAAAGTGGAGGCATCTACGTCCGCCCCACATCGCTGGCAAGCATTTGCGCGTGACGGCTCTGCCATGCGCGCAAAAGAAAAGCCGCCGGCCCGTGCGAGACGGAGCGGCGGCTTTGGTGAAAATGCGGAGCGTTACTTGCCCGGCGCGACCTTCGACATATCGAGGCCGTGTTTCTTGCCGACTTCCTCCAGCTTCTTGGCGGCCGGTTCGACCTTCGCCTGGAGGGCCATCATCTTCGGCATGATTTCGCCCATCGCCTTCATCGCGTCCTCCGGCTTGTCGGGCTTCGCGGTCGGCATGCTTTTGAAGATGGTGCCCATCTCGGACATCAGGGCGCTCATGTCACCCCACGCAGCCTTGAGGTCGGCGGGCAGGCCGTCGGTCTTGATGGCTTGGAACTTGGCGATGACTTCGCTGGCCATGGCCATCCCCGCGGCGGGATCGGCGGGCGGCGTCTTCTGCTTTTCCTCGATCCACTTGGTGACGCCTTCGACGTCGGTCTTGAAGTTTGCGATGGCCGTTTTTTCGTCCACGACTTTTGGCGCGGAGCCGGAGTCGGCGGTGCCGGGCTTCTTGTCGCAGCCGGAGAAGGTGAGGCATGCGGTGGCGATGATGAGGGGCAGGGTATGAATGAGTTTCATGGGCCGCGAGGCTGACCAGTGCGTCGAGATTAGCAAAGCTGAAGTGGAGCGAATTTGCCGCTGTCATCCGTCATTTCCCCGTGTGTGTTTCGTCGGGAAAAAGAAAAACCGCCGTCCCGCTGGAAGCGGCGCGGCGGCTTGTCTTGAAAAAACAGTGAGCCTACTTGCCAGGGGCGAGCTTCGACATGTCGAGGCCGTACTTTTTCCCGAGCTCGTCGAGCTTCGCGACTGCGGGCTGCATGTCCTTTTCGAGTGCCGCCATCTTCGCTCCGAAGGCATCCATGTATTTCGGATCCTCGCCGATTTTCTTTACGATGAAGGCCTGCATCTCCTCGGACTTCTCCGGCCAGCCTTTGAACATGTCGTCCATCTTGGCAATCGCGGTGACGAATTCCGTGAAGCCGCCCTTCAGGTCTGCCGGCAGTCCGTCGGTCTTCACCGCGCGGAGCTTGGCGACAATGTTGCGGATCATCGAGATGCCGGCCATCGGGTTCGTCTTCAGACCGGCTTCCTGTTCCTTGACGAAGGCCTCGAGGCCCGTCATTTCCTTCTTAAATCCGTCGAGCGCCTCATCGGCACGCAGCGGCATGATGAATGCAATCGCCACCGCGATGGCCGTGAAAATTGCGCGTTTGGTTTTCATTGGTGTGTTGGCGTCGTCGTTTTGTTTCTCTGGAAAGCGTCAGTTGAACTTGTTCTTCCGATACGCGCCCATCGCCGGGGCGTTCGGGTTCACCTCGGGGCCGAAGTAGCGGAGGATGACCATCGGCTCGGTCCCGCTCGTGTTCGTGAAAGTCACGCCCTGCTTCGCTCCGTCCTCGGTCACGAAGTATTCGTCCTCGGTCAGTTCGGTGAAGCGGATCAGCTTCGGCGAATTCAGCGGCTGGCTGTTGATCTTGCCGCTGCCCTGCACGCAGATGAGGCCGTAGGCGCCGTTGTCCGTCACGAATGCGGTCACGCCCGGATCGATCGTGAGTTCCTTCGCGGTGAAGAGCTGCTCGCCGTCCACCTTGCCATAGACGATCCAGCGGTCCACCCAGCCCTCCTTGCGCGTGTCGGCGACAGGCACGGGCTCGAGGTAGTGGTGGTCCTTGAATTTCGGGTCCACGTTCTTGTCCCAGTCGAGCTGGTCCACGATGAAATCAATGTCCTTGTGCTTGCTCTTCGGCATGTCCTTCACGAGCAGCGACCACGGCACTTCGCGGCCCTCGACGAGGTTTTGATACATTCCGAAAACGTCCGAGCCCCACTGCGGCTCATACGTACAGAGCGATCCCGGCGCATGCAGG
>JBDSAR010000409.1:0-4958 GCA_039922035.1 Chthoniobacteraceae bacterium | reverse complement strand
GTGCGCGTCGCCGCATTTTTCGAGGAGCTTCCCGACGGCCTCGTCCGCGTTTCGCTGCGATCGAAGGACAAGAGCACGGACGTCTGCGAGATCGCCTCCGCGTTCGGCGGCGGCGGGCACACGCTCGCGGCCGGTCTCCGCACACGCGGCACGCTCGCTGAGGTTCAGGAAAAAGTTCTCCAAGCCATCCATGACAAACTTCCGCGAAATTGACGGTGTGCTGCTGGTGGACAAGGCCGGCGGGATGACCTCCCACGACATTGTCGCCATCGCCCGCCGCACCCTCGGCACCAAAAAAATCGGCCACTGCGGCACGCTCGATCCGCTGGCCACCGGCCTGCTCATCCTCACGCTCGGTCGCGGCACAAAAATCCAGGATCTCCTCATGGCCGAGGACAAGGAATACGTCGGCACCATGAAGCTCGGCGAGAATACCGACAGCCAGGACGCCGACGGGCAGATCACCGAGACGAAGCCCGTGCCGGAACTTTCGCGCGAGCAAATCGAGGCCGCGTTCGGAAAATTCAAAGGTGATTTTTACCAGATGCCACCGATGGTCTCCGCGATCAAAAAGGACGGCGTGCCGCTCTACAAACTCGCGCGGCAGGGCAAGACCGTCGAGCGCGAGCCGCGCTTCGTGCATGTGTATGCGCAGGAGCTTCTCGATGTCCGCCCACCTGAGATTGATTTTCGCGTGGTGTGCAGCAAGGGCTTCTACGTCCGCACTTACGCATTCGACATCGGCACGGAACTCGGCTGCGGCGCGCACCTCAAGGCGCTGCGCCGCACGAAGAGCGGAAAGTTCTCCGTCGCAAATTCCGTGACCGCCGATGTGCTGAAGCACGGCCCGCTCGAAGCCGTGCTCGCCAAGGTGATGACGCTGCCGCAGGTCTCCATCCTGCGCGGCGCATAGTCCGCAACGACGCGCAGCGTGAGTGTGAAAGTCCTCCATTCGATTTCCGAACTCACGGACATCGCGGATCCCGTCGTGATCGCGGCCGGTGTCTTCGACGGCCTCCACCTCGGCCACCGAGCCGTGATCGAGCGCGCCATCACCGACGCCCGTGCAACCGGCGGCACACCCGTCGTCGTGACTTTCGATCCGCACCCCGCCGCCGTGCTCCGTCCGCAAAGCGCGCCGCCGTTGCTCACGTCCACCCGTCACAAGCTCCGCCTGCTGGCCGACGCCGGCATCGCGCATGTGCTCGTGCTGAATTTCGACGCCGCATTCGCCGCGAAGCCGCCGGAGCAATTCATCGCCGAACTTGCCGCCGCCTGCCGCCCGCTGCGCAAGATCTGCGTCGGCGAGGACTGGGCGTTCGGAAAAAATCGGGCGGGAAATATTTCAGTGCTCTGCGCACTCGGAAAAATGCTCGGCTTCGAAGCCATCGGCCTGCCGCCGGTGATGCTGGATGGAAAGCCCGTGAGCAGCACTGCGATCCGCGCCGCTGTCGAGAGCGGTGAGCTTGCAACTGCCGCGCGACTGCTCGGTCGCGGATTCAGCATGCTCGGCACGGTCATCGAGGGACGCAGGCTCGGACGCACCCTCGGCTTTCCCACCGCGAACGTCCGCCCCGAGAGTGAGCAACTCCCACCGAACGGAGTCTATGCCGTGCGCGCCGCGATTTACGGACAATCCCATGCTGGCATCGCCAACGTCGGCGTGCGCCCGACCGTTTCGAGCGAAGGCGTGCAGCGCCTCGTCGAGGTCCATCTGTTCGACTTCGCCGAAGATCTCTACGGCCGCGACATCGAGGTCTTCTTCGAGCGCTTCGTCCGTCCGGAGCAGAAATTTCCCAGCCTCGATGCCCTCCGCACGCAGATCGCCAGCGATGTCGCGTGCGTCCGTGCGGCGCGGGCTTGATGCGAAACAGGGAAATCATCGGGCGAGGAAGGCGTGACCAAAGAATTCACCCCAAACTTTGATCTGCCCAATCCCATCACGCTCTCGCGCCGGTGCTCGATCCGTTTTCCGCAAGCCGCGGGAAAAAGCAGAATTCCAATGGTGCCATGGCGGTATTATCATTGAAAAAAGAGCGGCTGCGGACTAACGAATGCAGGTGACGGAAAGTGATTTATCAGCCTTGGAACGAGTTGGAGTGGTGTTGTTTGGTGTTGGCTCGGGAATCGTGGTTGATTTTGAGGAAAGCCTGGCACGGGCGGGCCTGTCTGTGAGTGCTGCGGTGCGGAATTTCCCCGGGGAAGTGTTCCTGCAGGACGCCAATCCTCTCGTCGAAGTTGCAGCGGTTACCGATGTGATGAAAGCCCAGCCCTATCTCGTGCCCCTGTTTACGCCCGCCAACCGCCAAAAGGCCGCGAGAGAGGCCGAGGGCATGGGTTTTTCCCGCGCATACATACTGGTGGATTCCACCGTGGTGCAGCCGAAGGCTCTCACGCTTGGCGCAGGGGTGTTCATCAATGCGGGGTGTGTGCTCGGCTCCGCCAGCGAGTTTGGGGAATTTGTGCTGGTGAATCGTGGCGCATGTCTCGGGCATCACGTCCGTTTGCAGCGTTTCGTTTCCATCGGACCAGGTGTCGTGCTGGCGGGTGGCGTGTCGGCAGGCATTGGGGCGATGATCGGGGCAGGTGCCGTGGTGCTGCCAAATGTATCCATCGGCGCCAATGCTGTGGTCGGCGCTGGATCCGTGGTGACGAGGGACGTGCCGGATCACTGCATGGTCCTGGGAAATCCTGCGCGCGTGGTGAAGCGTGATATCCCGGGTCACGCCAACCAGTCTGTCGAATGAGCACAAGTGACGAAGCGGCGCTGACCGGCGCACGCCTCATGCAGCCTCTGATCCTCAATCTGGCAGGCACCGGGATGGTGCCAGAACGATCCAGGTCACCCAAAGTGCCCCTTCAGCCGTCGGAAATCGTGGCGGATGTCCTCGGTGCCGCAGCCTTGGGGGTGACCATCGTCCATCTCCATGCTCGCGATGAAAATGACGTTCCCACCCATCGCAAGGAGGTCTATGCCCGCATCATCGGGGGCATCCGCGAACACCGCCCGGATTTGATCCTCTGTGTGTCGTGCTCTGGGCGGAGGACTCGAAGCATTGAGGAGCGCGCGGAGGTGCTTGAACTCGACGGCGATCTGAAGCCGGACATGGCATCGCTCACCGTCTCCTCCCTCAATTTCTCCCGCGAGGCCAGCATCAATCCGCCTGAACATGTCAGGGATCTGGCGCAACGAATGTTGGACCGGGGAATCATCCCCGAGGTGGAGATTTTCGACCTGGGCATGGTGAACATCCTGAAGTCCCTTCAACGCCAGGGCCTCGTGCCGTTGCCAGCCTATGCGAACCTGCTCTTCGGCAACGCGGCGGGCGCGCAGGCGGATTTCCTGGAGATCGGTGCATTGGCGAGCAGGCTGCCCGACGGGACGCTCTGGAGCATGGCAGGATTGGGCTCCAGCCAGTTGCCGGTCGCCGCCATGGCTGCGGCCCATGCCCCCGGCGTCCGGATCGGGCTGGAAGACAACCTGTGGCTGGATCGCGGCCGCACCCGGCTGGCGAGCAATTTCGACCTCGTGGAACGCGTGCACCGGATGGCTGAGCTTCTGGATCGGCCCGTCATGACCCCTGAACACCTCCGAGGGTTGCTCGGTATCGAGCGTCGTTGAGCCTCAATCCTCGGGGACACCCACGCCATGAAGATTCATCTCTACACCATGAGTTTGAACGAAGCGGAGATGCTCGGCTTCTTTTTTCGCCATTACGATCCGTGGATTGATCGCTATGTGGTCTTCGATGACGGCTCCACAGATGGCACGCTCGACCTGCTGGCAAGGCACCCGCTCGTGGAAGTGCGGCGCTTTCAAAGAACCTGCGCGGATTCCTTCGTGGAATCGGCGCGCATACTGCATGACAATTTCTGGAAGGAAAGCCGTGGGCAGGCGGATTGGGTGGTTGTCACAGCGATTGATGAGCACCTTCAGGTTCCTGGTGGTCCAATGAGACACTATCTGAAACATTGCTCCGCGCAGCAGACCACCTACGTCCCGGCGCTCGGCTTTCAGATGATATCCGAAACGTTCCCTGACCCCGGTGAACTTCTGTGCGAAAGCCGCACGTTTGGCGTGCCTTCCGAGATGATGAACAAGCTCAGTGTGTTTAATCCTGACGCGATCACGGAAACCAACTTTGAACCAGGCCGGCACTCGGCTCGGCCTCAGGGACGCCTTCAGATGCCGGATCGCGATGAACTGCTCCTGCTCCATTACAAACAGATGGGCTTTGAGCGGACTTACCAGCGCCACAGGTTTCTCGAATCGGGTCTGGGATCGAGGGACTTCGAACAGGGATGGGGGCACCATTATTCATGGTCACGCGATCAATTGAGGAAGTCGTGGGATGAATGTGCCCGCCAGAGTGCTGATGTGTATCGCCGTGACTTGGAAAGCAGCTGCGCGCCACGTTGGTGGCGTCAGACCGCCTCGGAATTGGAATGATGCGAGCCCGCGACGCACTCACTGCTGCCTCGCGCTCGGAATGTTTCATATCCGGGAGCGGGCATGTGCAAACTCATGGCAGTCAGCGCCGGTTCAGCAGCGCCTCGCGCATCTCTTCGAGCGGCGGCTCTTGGTCGAACCAGATTTTGAAACTCAGCACGCCTTGGTGCAGCAGCATTGAGAGGCCGTTTGCACCGCGCGCGCCGACGGTGTCGCCGACGGTGAGCAGCGGGGTCCGGTGGCCGACGTACACCGTGTCGTAGATGAAGTGCGACGCCGTGAGATATTTTGCGGGGACCGGTGAGCGTTCGCCGGGATTCATGCCCAGCGCCGTGCAGTTCACGATGAGGTCGCTGTTGGCGAGGCCGATTTTCAGGAAGAGGTCCGAGAGGTCGCCGGAGGAGACGCGGTCGAATGGGTAAATTTTCGCGATGTCGTCGAGCAGCGGTTCGAGCTTCTCGAGGCTGCGGTTCAGCAGTGTGAGCGCGGGGCATTGCTCCTCGGCGCA
>JBDSAR010000408.1:0-16680 GCA_039922035.1 Chthoniobacteraceae bacterium | reverse complement strand
TATGCGCCGGGTCGCGTTACTATAGCCCGATCGCATCCCAGCTCCTTGGTGAATCTTTCATGCCGGCCACGACAATCTCGGATCTTTCGCGGCGGGAGCGTGAAGTCATTCAATTGATCGCGGAAGGGGCCACCAGCAAGGATATTTCATCCACGCTCAAGATCGCCGTGAAGACAGTGGAAAACCATCGGGGAAATTTGATGCGGAAACTGCACCTGCACAACGTCGCGGACGTCACGCGCTACGCGATTGCGACGGGAATTGCGCCGGGGCTCTGAGCCGCATTTGCGGTTTGCAGCCAACTCTTCCGGCGCGCTGCGCCCGGAACCGCTCGATCGGCGGCGCATTCCGATAGCAGCGAGTGGGAAACGATTTACACAGTGACGTTCCAAGAATGTGGCGCGGGCTTTCCAGCTTGTGTGGGACGGGATCAGACGCCGAAGGGCCTCTGCCTTTTTCATTCCCGCAATCGGACCGTAGAAATCGCAGGAGACGGTCGCGGATCTGAGCGGGACAATGGCGGGAGATTTGTCCGGGGTAGGGCGGATATGTTACCCGGCAGGCCGAGTTTGAAACCCAGCCCTTGGGACAATCGAGGCGCTTTCCCTCGCGGTTGAACGGTCTTTCGGTATGCCGCGCGCGTCCAATGCATGCGCATTCAAGCACGACGTTCCCGATGCCCGGCCGATATTCTGGCTGGGTATTCTTTTTCTTCGCATTGGGGGGTTCTGCCTATTGAGCAAAAGCCAGCCTTTCCTCACCGTAGCACTGTTCAAAAAGTTTCCCCCACCCAAGCCCGTGAAGGGACGAGGGGAGATTCTCAAGATGCGAAGCAAACAACCAGAATCAAGAACTGCCCATCCTGCGCACGGTGTGCGGTTCCCGAACTCGGTTTATCCATTAAGCAAGAAGAACTCATTATGCCTGCCACACTTACTTATCCTGGAGTCTATATCGAAGAGATTCCCAGCGGCGTGCGGACCATCACGGGAGTGGCTACTTCCATCACGGCCTTTGCCGGCTGGGCCGCCAAAGGCCCGACCGAGCGCGCCGAACTGGTGCTGAGTTTCGCCGATTTCGATCGCAAGTTCGGGGGCCTCGACAAGAGGAGTCATCTTGGATACGCGGTGAACCAATTCTTCGCCAATGGGGGACAGCGCGCCTATGTGGTGCGGGTCGTGACCAAGGGGTCGGCAACCGCGGCCGAGAACGCGGCGGCGGCGGCGATCACACTTGATGCCAAACTCACGGTGACAGCCAGCAGCCCCGGCAAGTGGGGTGAAAGTTATGGCATCATCACTAAAAAACGAGCCGACGATGCCACACGATTTCAACTTCGCATCGTCAGACTCAATGAGGACCGGACATTTGTGACGGTTGAGTCCTTTGATAATCTTTCGATGGCTGACACGGACGCGCGGGCAGTGGTCAAGGTGCTGGCGAGCGAATCCAATTATGTCACCGCGACCGTCGTGAGTGCGGCAGCCCCGCCGGTGGACACCGTCATTGCCACCACCGGCAACGACAAAAATAAATTGCCGACAGCCGCGATTCTCACTGGCGGGGCGGATGGCAAGCCGCTCTCGCCTTCCGATGCCGGGTTCCACAACGCTGTCTTACCCACGACGGGTGCGGGTGTCGGCACCGAGGGCGTCTATCTGCTGGATCGGATCGATCTTTTCAATCTTCTGTGCGTCCCTGGCGAAGTAGATGTCACGACATTGCAAAACTTGGAAAAATTTTGCCGCGATCGCCGCGCGTTCTTAATCGCGGATTGCGACGGTGCCGCCACACTGACGACTTTGCAGAACGGTCCCAACTCGGTCTTGACCGGCGCCGACGCGATCAACGCAGCCTTTTACTTTCCCTGGGTGCTCGCGCCCGACCCGTTGCAGGAAAATCGGCTCTCAGAATTTCCGCCCAGCGGCTTTATCGCGGGACTCTATGCTCGCACCGATTCGACCCGCGGTGTGTGGAAAGCCCCAGCGGGTACTGAGGCCAGCTTGAATGGGGTCGCCGGTCCGAAGATCACGCTTACGAACGACGAAAACGGCGTTCTGAATCCAAAAGCCGTCAACTGCATTCGCAACTTTCCCGCGTATGGGACCGTCGCTTGGGGAGCGCGCACCTTGCAAGGCAACGATGAGCGCGGCTCGGAATGGAAATACATTCCAGTGCGACGGACGGCGCTCTTCATCGAGGAAAGTCTCTTCCGCGCGACCCAATGGGTCGTCTTTGAACCGAATGACGAACCTTTGTGGGCACAGATTCGCCTCAATGTCGGGGCCTTCATGCATAACCTCTTTCGTCAGGGTGCCTTTCAAGGCACGACGCCGAAGGATGCCTACTTCGTCAAGTGTGACAAGGAGACGACGACGCAGAACGACATCAACTTGGGAATCGTGAACATCGTCGTCGGCTTCGCGCCGCTGAAGCCGGCGGAGTTTGTGGTGATCAAACTTCAACAAATGGCCGGGCAGATCGAAGTCTAGGCTCCGGATAATCTCTCAACATTGCACTAGCATTTTTATATGGCTCAATTCAGCGTCAATGCACAGCGGTTCGACCCTTACAAGAACTTCAAGTTCAGGGTCAAATGGGACGGAAAATTTGTCGCCGGTATCAGCAAGGTAACCGGCTTGAAACGCACGACCGAAGTCGTGAAGCACCGTGAGGGCGGCGATCCGAGCAGCAGCCGGAAATCCCCGGGCCGCACGGAATACGAGGCGGTCACTCTCGACCGCGGAGTGACTCACGACAAAGAGTTCGAGCAGTGGGCGAACAAGGTATGGAACTTCGGCTCGGGTCTGGGCTCGGAAGTTTCGCTCAAGGATTTCCGCAAGGACCTCATCCTCGAAGTCTATAACGAATCGGGGCAGCTCGCGGTCGCCTATAAGCTGTTCCGTTGCTGGGTCTCGGAATTTCAGGCGCTGGCCGACCTCGATGCGAATGCGAACGCGGTGCTCATCCAGCACCTCAAGCTGGAGAACGAAGGCTGGGAGCGGGACTACGAGGTGCCGGAGCCGTCCGAACTGACTTTCGCCGAGCCTGCGTAGCGCCTTCCAGTCATGCGTGCGCCGACCGCCGCGGAATTGCTCACTGTATGGGAACGCGGGATCGGGCAACCGCCCGCCAAACGCGGATCGCTGCTGCTCGCCGCTGTGGGCGGGGACGGACCGGGGACCGTCGCACAGTTGAGCATCGGCCAGCGCGACGCGCAGCTGCTCGGGCTGCGCGAGCGGCTCTTTGGCTCCGAGATCACAGGCCTGGCGGCGTGTCCGGCTTGCGGAGAAAAGGCGGAACTCCGATTCGATGTCCGCGACATCCGGCTGCCGCAGCCGGATGTTTCCGCGGGGAGAATCGAGTTGAATCTCGACGGCTGGGAGACTGTGTTTCGCCTGCCGCAAGGCCTCGATCTCGATCGGCTCGACCCGCGTGCAGGGGTGGAAGCGAATCGCCTGCGTTTGCTTGAATGCTGCCTGCTTTCCGCGCGGTGCGACGGGCGCGACGTGAGCGCAGGGGAATTGCCCGAGCGCGTGGTCGCGGCGATTGCGCAGCGCATGAGCGAGGCCGATCCGCAGGGCGACGTGCGGCTGGATTTGCAGTGTCCCCAGTGCGCGCACCGGTGGCAGGCGCCGTTCGACATCGTTTCGTTTCTGTGGACCGAATTGCACGCGTGGGCCATGCGGCTGCTGCGCGAAGTGCATGCGCTCGCATCGGCTTACGGCTGGCGGGAGGCGGACATTTTCGCGCTCAGTCCATGGCGTCGCCGCGCCTACCTTGAAATGCTGGGAACATGAGCGATTACCTCGCACATTTGGCGGAGCGGGCGCTCGCGCCCAAAGCGGAGATTCGCCCCCGGGCCCTCTCGCTCTTCGAGCCAGAACCCGTCAGTTCCGACCCTGGCGCCGACGCGTTTGCGGAATCGCGGGAACCTGTGCGGGAAGAGGGGACTTGGTCTGCGGACGCTGACGCGGTTTCTGGTTCGGATCGCGAAGCGGAAGTCCGGCCCCGCCGCCCCGCAGTCCCGGGGGAAGCGCTGCCGGAGCCGCCGACGCCTGCGCGATATCCGCTGCAAGGGATTTTGGTTCCACCGGTGGAGGAACGGTCGTGGCCGGACGAATTTCCGCTGCCTCGGACGGAGCCTGCCTGTTCATCCCCGGAAAAGCTGGCTGAAACGCCAAAGCGGCGATCACGGGCGGCGGATGTGTCGCGTCACGCAGCGACGCCTCACATACCCGCCGAGCCGGAGCCACCGGAACGGAATGCAGCGCCCTCCGCGCCGCGCAAGTCCGGAAGCCAGGCGGATTCCGATTCGCCGCGGCGAACTGCGCCCTCAGAAATTGCCGCCAAAGCGCCGGAACCTGAGCACCAGGCGGATCGGACCGAAGCATCGGAGCGAACCATCGAAATCACCCCGCGCCCGCAGCACCCGACGGAGCCTGCGGTCATTGTGCCCCTGCCGCCGACGCCGTGGGTCGAAATTTCTCCCGCATCCAAAGCGGCGCCGCCCGCGATTCACGTCACCATCGGCCGTCTGGAGATCCGGGCGACCACACCGTCACCGGGGAAACCACAGCCGAAACGGACGGCCACGGAGTCGGGCCTCGAAGAGTATCTGCGCCGGCGCTCGGGAGGAGGCGCGCGATGAGCAACGCACTCGCCATCGGTGCGACCACGGAGACGCTGCGCAGCCTGCTCCAGCGGGGCTTGAGCGGCGAGTCCGGCGTCGCCGTCACGACCCTCCCGCTGGACCTCGCGAAGACTTTCAGCGATGGCGACACCGGACGCCTGAACCTTTTCCTCTACCACACCCAGGCCAATGCCGCGTGGCGTAACCAGGATCCGCCGCGCCAGCTCAAGCCCGGCGAGACCGGCCAACCCGCGCTCGCGCTCGACCTTTTCTACCTCGTCACCCCCTACGAGAGCAATCCGGCTCCGGCAAGCATCGTGCCGCACCGGCTGCTCGGTCGCGCGATGAGCACTCTGCACGATCACACGCTCCTCGGCGCGAAGGAAATCCGCGACGCCTTCGCCGGCAGCGAACTTGAGGATCAAGTCGAGCGCGTCCGCATCACGCCGCATCCGCTTTCGGTCGAGGATCTGTCGAAGCTGTGGGTCATTTTTCAGACTGAGTACCGCATCTCCGCGGCGTATCAGGTCTCCGTCGTTCTCATCGAGAGCACGCGCGGGGTGAAAGCGCCGCTGCCCGTGCTCACCCGGGGCAAGGATGATCGCGGTGTCGCCGCTCAGGGCGATCTCATTCCGCCCTTTCCAAGTCTCGACAGCATCGGGCTTCCCGAAATGCAACGGACGGCAAACCTCGGCACTCTCCTCACGGTCAAGGGGCATCACCTCGCCGGGAGCGGCCTTGTCGTGGAGGCGGCGCATCCGCGGCTGGCGGCACCCGTGCTGCTTGCGCTCGAACCGGGCAATACCGACACGGAATTTGCGGTGAAGCTTCCGACGACGCTCCCGAGCGCATTGGCGGCGGGCGTCTGCATGCTCACGATGCGGCTGACAAAGCCGGGCGAAACCTTTGAGCGCACGACGAACGGGCTGCCATTCGCGCTCGCTCCCGAGATTACAAATTCAGCGGCCAATCCCATCGGCGTGACGCGCACCGATACGTCGACCGTGAAGAACGTCACGATCACCCTGGAATGCCAGCCTGCCGTGTTGCCGGGCCAGCGCGTGGCGTTGCTGCTCGGCGATCGCGACGTGCCTGCGCCGCCGCGCACCGCGTCGGAAACGCAACTCAAGTTTGTGGCCGACACGAGCACTCGGCCGATCACGGGCGGGAAATATTTCGTCCGGTTGCGCGTTGATGGCGTGGACAGCGAGCTCGTGAAATACACAGGCCAGCCGCCGAAGCCGTCGTTCAATAGCGACCTGCAAATCACGGTGCTATGACAGACTTTGAACAATGGCAGCAAAGCAACGCCCACCAGCTCGGCGAAGCGCTGGCCCGGCTGCGCGCACGGCTCGAAGGCAGCATTCCTCAACCGCCCGCGACCGCCAGCCCTGCGCCCACCAAACCCGAGTCGGCGACTCCGCTCGCGGGCAAGACAGTGTCGCGCTCGGTGCTCGAACGGATGTTCGGCGGCGGCGCAGCGCCGAAAAATCCTCCCCCCGCGGACAATGCCGATGCCGCCGCTCCGCCGCAGCCGCCAGCCGCGGAACCGCCGTCCGCGCACACGATCCTCGCGCAACGGCTCGGGCTTTCGGATTTTGAAAAGGACGTGCTGCTGCTCTGCGCGGCGATGGAACTCGACACGCGCATCCCTGCGCTGTGCGCCCGCGCGCAGGACGATCCGAACAAACCTTTTCCCACCTTCGCGCTCGCGCTCGCG
Source organism: Chthoniobacteraceae bacterium (assembly GCA_039922035.1). Taxonomy (GTDB): domain Bacteria; phylum Verrucomicrobiota; class Verrucomicrobiia; order Chthoniobacterales; family Chthoniobacteraceae; genus SXWH01. The sequence goes on along the minus strand of JBDSAR010000408.1, from coordinate 10,327 downwards.
ATCTTCGACAACCCGTCGTGGGACATCGTCTCGCCGGAACGCCCTTTGCGGATTTTCCGCCTCATCGAGATCAGCCAGGCGGGCGCACAGCCGCTCACCGCGAGCCCGCTCCGCGCCGATGAGCGCATCGTGAATTACATCAAGGGGCTCAATCATTTCGACGACCGGCTCGCCGCGTATTGCACGCCCGCCGGCATCGCCCCTGCGGCGGAAGATCTTGCACCATCGCAGGCGGAGGTGGCGGAGACGATCGCGGGCCGTTTGCAGCAGAACGCCGAAAGCGCGCTCCCGCCAGTCGTGCAATTGCTCGGTCCCGATCCCGAGGCGCGGCTGCTCGTCGCGCAAGCCGCGGCGGCCCGGCTCGGCCTCAGATTGCAACGAATTCCCGCGGACCTTCTGCCCGCGCAGCCCGCCGAACTCGAAACGCTCGCACGGCTCTGGCAGCGAGAGAGCATGCTCCTGCCGCATGCGCTTTTCCTCGACGCGCACGAACTTGACGGTGCCGCAGCGGACCGTTTCGAGCCGCTTGGACGGTTCCTCGCGCGGACCGGCGGCCTTGTATTCATCGGCATTCGCGAGCCATTCACACGCGGCGGCGTGCGGTCAGCGCTCCACTTCGACGTGGCCAAGCCGACGCCCGCCGAGCAGCAGGCCGCATGGGTTGCGGCGCTCGGACCAGGCGCGGCACAAGGCCCGGAGCGGCTCGCCGGGCAGTTCGATCTGCACCTCGCGAGCATCCGCCGCATCGCCCAAGCCGCCAATGTCGAATCGGCCTCGACGCCCGAAGCCGCGAATGAAAAAGCGTGGGAACTCTGCTGCGCCAGCGAACGCCCGCGGCTCGACGCACTCGCGCAGCGGCTCGTGCCGAAAGTCACGCGCGATGACCTCGTCCTGCCCGACGCGGAGATGGACCTGCTCGACCAAATCGCCGCGCAGGTCCGGCAGCGCCGCAAGGTCTATGGCGAGTGGGGCTTTGCCCGCAATAAGAGCCGAGGCCTCGGCATCAGCGCGCTTTTCGCCGGCGCGAGCGGTACCGGCAAGACCATGGCCGCCGAAGTGCTCGCGAACGAACTGCGGCTCAATCTCTACCGCATCGACCTCTCGGCGGTCGTCAGCAAATACATCGGCGAGACGGAAAAAAATCTGCGCCGGCTCTTCGACGCCGGAGAGTCCGGCGGCGCGATCCTTTTTTTCGACGAAGCCGACGCGCTCTTTGGCAAGCGCAGCGAAGTGAAGGACAGCCACGACCGCTACGCCAACATCGAGATCAACTACCTCCTCCAGCGCATCGAGAGCTACCGCGGGCTTGCGATTCTGGCCACGAACATGAAGAGCGCGCTCGACGGCGCGTTCCTGCGCCGGCTGCGCTTCATCGTGAACTTTCCCATCCCCGGCGCGGACGAGCGCCGGAAGATGTGGGAGAAAGTTTTTCCCGCCGACGATGCGAAAAACAATCTGCGCGGCGTGCCGACCGACGCGCTCGATTTCGACCGCCTCGCGAAGCTCAATCTCACCGGCGGCCTCATTGACAACGTCGCGCTCAACGCCGCCTTTCACGCCGCCGAGCAAGGATCGCGCGTCACCATGCCGCTCGTGCTCGAAGCCGCGCGCGCCGAATTCCAAAAGCTCCAGCGCCCGATCAACGCCGCCGATTTCCACTGGCCCGCGGCCAACGGCAAACCCAGCGCGCAAGCTGCCGCGCAACCCGCATGAATCCGCGCCCCGCCATTCACCTGCACATCGAAAGGGTCGTTCTCGACGGTGTAACACTTACCCATGCCGAACGTCCTGCATTTCTGGCCGCGGTGGGAGAAGAGCTGCGCGTGCTGCTCGTCCGAAGCGAGTGGCGGGAGCTTTCCGCCGGAACGGTTGCGCACGCCGCGACTCAGCCCATCGAGTGGTCGTGTATCGGCGCCCGATCGGCGCTGGGGGCGGAAGTTGCGCGTGCGATTCACCGAGGCGTGGCAGAAACTTTCGCCCCCGCGGGCGACGATGCGGGCATTCGACGGGAAGCGCCCGGCATGCCAGCGCAAACTGGAGGCGTCGCCCGATCATGAGTGAGCGGTTGCAAATCCGGACGGGGACGCACACTGCCAGTGCCGCTCCGCGGGCGCTCCTCGCCGCAGGTCGCGGGATGGTGCAACGGCGCTGCTCATGTGCAGGCGCTTCCGGCGCAGGTGTGAGGTGCGAAAAGTGCGGCGGGAGTTCCGCCGGCGCCGAGGCTCTTTGGGAAAAGGAGCCGGAGCGTTTTCGCGGTTTGGCCAAAGCAGATTCCGCAAGATCCTCTTTTGATCACGATTTCACGACCGTGCCGGCGCACGCGACACCGCGAGCGACCTCGCCGCCGCTGCCGGCCATGAACGAGCCCGGAGACCGATACGAGCAGGAGGCTGATCGCGTCGCGGCGCAAGTGATGCGCATGCAGCGGAGCGATGCGGGACCGATGGTCGCCACGGTCGCCGTGGCAGCTGTGCAGCGTCATCCGTCCGCTTCCGCGGCAGCATCCATCTCGAATGCGCCAGCGCGCGATGACTCCGATCTCATGTCAGGCGGCGAGGCCATGCCGCGCGCTTTGCAGAGCTTTTATGAGAATCGTTTCGGTCGCGATTTCAGCCAGGTCCGGCTCCACACGGGAAAGGAAGCGCACCAGCGCAACGACGCCATCCATGCTGAAGCTTTCACCTATGGAAATCACATTTGGCTGGGTCACGAAGTGGCTCCAGCGCCATCGGTCATCCTCGCTCATGAGCTGGCGCATGTGGTGCAGCAAACGCAGCCGTCCGAGAAGCCTCCGGCGGAAGGGGAAGCAGCGCCTACCGGCCAACTCAGCGCACCACGGCAGATTCAACGCTTTGCACCTTATTGGGAACCCTTTGATTATGACGGTAGCAAAACTCACGGAGAGGTTCTGCCGCTCATCGGGAAGGAGAGTGGAATTTTTACCGAGGCACCCGTGCCGAATGCCAGGCGCGACAAACTCGGTCCCGGCTCTGCGGCCGACTACGGCAAACGTGGTTATGCCGACTTCTATTCGGGATCGACGACTGTCGGCGTCTATTTTGAAAAATTTGGCGAGCCGAAAAGCCTCCCTTCGAGCAGGGACTCCAAGAAAGACGGAGAAAAGTTTTCACACGTCAAGACCTCCGCTCCGAATCTCGAAGGCTCGAACGGTGTCGGTCGTGTGGATCAAGCGCCCGCCATCGTCAAGGTAGGCGACCTCAAGCCCTCGCACGGAACACTCGAAGCCTTGGAAGGCGCAACTCAAGTGACCGATTACCTCAAAGGCTTCCAACTCGCTGCCGGCGAAGTGAATGGGCTGCCAGATGATCGGAGAAAACCGGCTGGGAAAACGTGGACGCTTAGCACGGATGCCTTGGGCAGAAAGGACGTTAAAATCCCGGCGAAATACCAGCATCCCTCTGCTGCGGGCCAAACCTCCCAGACGATCATCGTCAAGCATAACGGCAGGAAACACGCTCCTTCCAAGCCAACGAAAGGGAAGCTTTTCGTCATGGCCGATCCGCAAAATGCCGGCATCTGGAACTACTTTTGGCAGCCCGATTCCCCGGTGCAATCCGCCGATTTGCCGAAGGAAATCGGCAAGCTGCACCAAGAGATCAAGCAGTACATCATCGATCCTCTGACGGCTTCCCCAGTGAAGAAAAAACCGAAGTTGCGCGCAATCCCGCCGCCTGCGGTGCCGACGAGCCTCGCCCTGTCTCAAGACAAACGCCGAGTCATCGCGCGCAAAGGCGCAGTGAATGATCCATCGTTCGATTTGGAGAAGTGGAAAACCGATCACAAGCGATTGACCGGGGTTGAAGCCGCTGCGGAGAAGACAACTGATTTCAAGGAGGCCGAATTCACCAGCATGGCTGCGAAGGCACAAACTGCCACCAAGGAAAGTACGGGCGCAGCGATCCCCGAAGTACCCGCCAACACGAGGGAAGCCTCCAGCGCATTGGGTCGGGTCAAGTTTTGGACCGGTAAAAGTTCGGCCGTGTTCGGGCCGATGCGAAAAGTTTTCGGCGGCGCGTTTGTCAAAGTCGCGCAATTCTATGAGAAGGCGCGGGACAAGTTCTCCGCGATGCTGAAGAAGAACTCGTCGAAAGAAGTGGGCAGTAAAAACACAATTCAAGGCGCGGCGGTCCGGGCGTGCTTCCGCGTACTGAAACTGGTCGCCGCCTACCTCATCAAACAGACCGCGCAACGTCTGATCGAGTCTCTCGAAAAAGGAGTGGTGCAGAAGCTGCGCTCTCTCGTGGAAGGTGAGTTCGAGGAACTCGAGGAAAAGGTCAAGGAGGTCGAGCAGCTGAAAAACGATCTTGAGCTCAAGGCGCTCGAAGAAGTCGAGGAACTGGTGGAAAAGACGCTCGGACCCTACGAGGAAATTATCGAGAGGATTCGGCAGGTCGAGAAGATCGTTCAGGACATTCGCACCATCGTCAACTGGGTGGAATGGGCGGTGCGCGTCGCCGAGGTGGCCGAGTGCGCCACCTTAATCGGCTGCCTGGCTGTCATTGTGCAGGAGGGGGCTAAAGTCATCGTCGCGCGCGCGATCCTCGGTTCGTGCTGGTTTCAGCGAAAAATCATCCCCCTCGTGACCGGGATCGACTTCGTGAAGAACCTGCCGATCGAACTCGCGGGCATCATCGTCAAGAGCATCAAGGAGCGTCTCCCGGAAAAACTGCACGATGTCTTCGCGGATATCGACGTGTCGGGCATCGAAGCCACGGAAAAGGATATTAAATGCGAGGATGACGACGAGGAAGATGAGCCCAAAGAAGAGTTGAGCGGGGAGAGCGCCGCCTTGCGCGATGCAATTCTGGATCTGGTGCAATCAGTGGACGAAGAGAAATTGCGAGCCCTCGGTGAATTCATGAAGAATTACGGGATCAACTCTTCCGAGCCGCCGAACCTCGATCGAATTCGCGAGGTCAAGGCGGCGCTGCTCGACAGCAAGGTGACCGCGGCGGAAATCCGCAAGTTCATGGAGCGAAATCCCACGCTACCCTTCTCTTTCTCCGGCTTGGGAGATCTGATGAAGAAAGTGAGGGCGGGCGCCGGCGCAGTTCCGGCCAAGCCACCCGCCCAAGGCACCCAGCCACCTTCGCGTGGTCCGTTTATTGCCGTCCCGCCCGTTGCGCCCGGAGATCTTCAACGGGGCACCGGCCCTTTCGGCGATGGCATTCGCTTTTAGATGACCACCTTTCCAAATTCCCCACGCCTCCTCAAAGGCGGCATCGTATTGCTCGACGCGGACAGCGGCCGGGTGCTGCGGATCATTGCCTTGCAATATAATCCCGACACGCTCACGCGGTCGCTTCAAGTCAAAGGCGTGGGCGCGGAGGGCGGGGATCGGTCGGAGGCGTTGCGGCTGAAGGGGCCGCCGGTCGAGACGATCAAGCTGGATGCGGAGATCGACGCGACGGATCAACTCGAAGTCGCGGATGCGCAGACAACGCAGATGGGAATTCATCCGCAGCTTGCGGTGCTGGAAATGATCGTCTATCCGAGCAGCGCGCATCTTTCGTCGAACAACGACCTCGCCCGCGCGGGCACGCTGGAGATCACGCCGATGGAGTCGCCGCTCACGCTGTTCATCTGGAGCAAGCAGCGCGTGGTGCCGGTGCGACTGACGGAGTTCAGCATCACGGAGGAGGCGTTCGATGCGGCGCTGAATCCCATCCGCGCGAAGGTGAGCCTCGGGATGCGGGTGCTGAACGTCGATGACCTGGGCTTCGATCATCGCGGCGGCGGAATATTTATGAGCTACCTGCAACAGAAGGAACAACACGCGCAGCGCGCGGCGAACGGGACATTCGGCGCGCTCGGGATCGGAGGGATTCCATGAACGATCCGCACGAAGCGCTCGCGGCGATGCTGCAACCGGCGACACTGAAGACGAGCCTCTTCCCGCCTTCGAGCCGCTATCACGGAATCGAGACGGCGATGATGGAGGACGCGGACGGACGCGCGATCGTGTTCGTGCGCCGGCGGTTTGTGCCGCTGCCGGAGCGGTTCGCGACGGTGCAGGAGCATACGGTCACACAGGGCGAGCGGCTCGACAATATCGCGGCACGTTACCTCGGCGACCCGGAGCAGTTCTGGCGCTTGTGCGACGCGAATGGCGCGCTGCGGCCGGATGAACTGACGGACGAAATTGGCCGCCGGCTGCGCATCACGCTGCCGGAAGGTGTTCCCGGAATTCCCCATGCTTAAAGGAATCAATCTCACGCTCATGGTCGGTCCCGCAGTGCCATTGCCCGTGCCGCAGGTCGTGCTGGACGCGCTGACGAGCGTGACGGTGACGACCGCCTCGGGCGACACGGCGAGCGGCTTCGAGCTGAAGTTCACGCTCAGCAACCGCTCGCCTCTGCACACGATCTTCCTGCTCGCGGGCGGCGCGATGCCGCCGATCTTGCGCACGATCATCGTGGTGACGATGAACAGCACACCGCAGGTGCTCATGGATGGCGTGGTCGGGCAGGTGGATGTGGTGCCGGGCGCGGATGGGCATTCGGTTCTTTCAGTGAAAGGCACGGACCTCACCGCAGTGATGGGGTTGATCGACTTTAGCGGGTTGCCGTATCCGGCGCTGCCGACGTTTGCGCGCATCGCGCTCATTCTGGCGAAGTATGCGGTGCTCGGCATCGTGCCGCTGGTCATCCCGCCGATCGTCACGGACATTCCGCTGCCGATCTCGCGCATCCCGCGGCATCAGAGCACGGACCTTGAGTACATCCACTGGCTCGCGAAAAAGTCGGGTTACGTTTTCTATCTCGATCCCGGTCCGGTGCCCGGCGTGAGCGTGGCGTATTGGGGGCCGGAGATCAAAGTGGGCGTGCCGCAGCCTGCGCTGAATATCAACATGGACGCGCACACGAACGTCGAGGCGCTCAACTTCACTTTCGACAAGGAGCACAAGACACTGCCGATCGTCTTCATTCACGAGGAAATCACGAAGGCCGTGATCCCCATTCCGATTCCCGACATCACGCCGCTGAATCCGCCGCTGGGGTTGATTCCGCCGATCCCACCGAAGATCAGGTTCCTGGACGACACGGACTATGAATCGCCGCTCAGCGCCGTGATGGTGGGCCTCGCGGAAGCCGCGCGCACCGCCGACGCGGTCACCGTCACGGGGAACCTCGATGTGCTGCGCTACGGGCGCATCCTCCAGTCGCGCAAGCTCGTCGGAGTGCGGGGCGCCGGGCCGGCATTTGACGGGCTCTATTACGTGAAGAGCGTCACGCACACGATCAAGCGCGGCGAATACAAGCAGAGCTTCGCGCTCGCGCGCAACGGACTCGTCTCCACCGTCCCGAAAGTCGCCGCATGAACGCGCCCCGAAAATATCTCGGAAAATATCGCGGCACGGTCGTGAACAACATCGACCCCGAGCAACGCGGGCGAATCATGGCCATCGTGCCGTCGGTGTCGAACATCGTGCCGACGAGCTGGGCGATGCCGTGCGTGCCGATGGCGGGAAAAGAGCAGGGCGTCTTCATGATCCCGCAGATCGGCGCGGGCGTCTGGATGGAGTTTGAGGAAGGGAATCCCGACAAGCCGATATGGGTCGGCGGATTCTGGGGCGCGTTTGCCGAGGTGCCGAAGGCCGCGCTCGCCCCGCCGCCGATTCCGCCGGGACAGGTGATCGTGTTGCAGACGACCTTGCAACACTCGGTGGTCATCAGCGATGCGCCGCCGCTGCCGGTGATGGCGCCGGTGCCTGCCCCGGCACCCGTGCCGTCGGGCGGGATCATTCTCCGGAGCCCGACGGGAGCGGTGATCGTGGTCAATGACGCGGGCATCTTCATCAACAATGGCAAGGGCGCATCGATCGAGATGCTGGGGCCGAGCGTAATGATCAACAAAGTCGCAATGGTGGTCACCTGATTATGCCCGGATTCCTCCTCCATCTCGGTGCGACCGTCACCTGCGCACACGCCGGCCAGGCGCTGCCCACGACGCCCAATCCCCGCGTGCTCGTGAGCGGAATGCCGACGGTGACGGTCGCCTCGCCCTACGTCGTCGCGGGGTGTCCGTTTCCGCCGCCGCCCGCGGGCAACGGGCCGTGCGTCACCGCGCAGTTCATCACCGCCGCTCTCCGTGTCACTTCCAACGGGCAGCCGTTGCTGCTGCTCGACAGCCAAGCCATCTGCGCGCCCACGGCCACGCCGCTGCTCATCACCGCGACGCAGACGCGGGTCACCGCGATGTGAAAATGCCCATGAACATTGACTTCCCATTTCACTTCGACACGCGCGGACGCACCGCCGCCACCGGCGACGACGACCATATCCGCGACATGATCGAGCAACTGCTTTTCACCAGCCCCGGCGAGCGCGTGAACCGCCCGGACTTTGGCAGCGGGCTGCTGCAAATGTGCTTTGCGCCGAACAGCCCGGAACTCGCCGCGGCGCTGCAATTCACGATGCGCGGCGCATTGCAGCGCTGGCTCGGCGACGTGATCGAACTCAATGCGCTCGAAGTGGAGGCCAACGACGCCAAGCTGAGTGTGCTCGTGAAATACACGGTGCGCCGCACGGGCGAGGAACGCACGGAGACTCTTGTGAAAGGAACACCATGACGAATTCGCCGACACTGACCTGCCGCACCGAAGGCCGCCGCGACAAAGTGCGCGCCGCCGGGCTGAACGGAATCGACTACGTGGAAGTGATCGGCACCGATCAGCGCGAACTGCGCGTCTATTTCCTCGGGAAAGTGCCGCACGGCATCCACAAGGCGAACGTGCTTATCGAAGGCGGGCGGCGCATCCGGGACATCCGCGTGACACACGCCGAGCCGAGGCCCGCGGAGGAAGAGGACCGCGATGATTCGCTGCTCGTGACGGTGGACAGGGCGGGCGATTTTTCCACCTACACCCTGCGGATCGTGGAAGCGCACGATCGGAAACCGACGGGTAAACCGTATCACCAGTTCGATCCGCGTTACTCCCGCGCAGAGTTCAGCTTCAAGGCGGGCTGCCCGAGCGATCTCGATTGCACGGCAGAGCCGGATTATCCGCCGCCGACGCGACAGCAGCCGGACATCAACTATCTCGCAAAAGATTACGCGAGCTTCCGCCAGCTCATCCTCGACCGCCTCGCTCTCATCATGCCCGACTGGCAGGAGCGGCACGTGCCCGACATCGGCATCACGCTTGTCGAACTTCTCGCGTATGTCGGCGACTACCTCAGCTACTATCAGGACGCCGTGGGCACCGAGGCTTACCTTGGCACGGCGCGGCGGCGCATCTCGGTGCGGCGTCACGCGCGGCTGGTGGATTACACACTGCACGAAGGTTGCAACGCACGTGCGTGGGTGTGCCTGGATGTTTCCGAAGATACGAAGCTGCCCAAGGACGCGTTCTTCGCGGTGGGGCTCGACAGCAAGCAGATCACGATTGACGAATTCCGAAACCTCCCTGCCGGGACGTACGAAGTCTTCGAACCGCTCGAACCATTGTTCGGCGCGGAGATTCCGCTCTACGAGAAGAATTCCAAGATTCCCTTCTACACGTGGGGCGACGACCTGTGCTGCCTGCCACCCGGCGCGACTGGCGCAACGCTGCTGGGTGAACTCGCGGACCCGGCGTATCCCGACGTCCCAGGAAAAATCCACCTTCGCACCGGCGATGTCCTGATTTTCGAGGAAGTGATTGGCCCGCGGACCGGGTTAGAGGCCGATGCCGATCCGGCGCGGCGCTGGGCGGTGCGGCTCACCAAGGTGAAAGGCGGCATGGACGAAGTGTGCAAAGTGTCGGTCGTCGAGATCGAATGGGCGCGGGAGGACGCGCTGCCGTTCCCATTTTGCATCTCTGCGCGGCGTCCGGCGCCTTGGTGCAATGTCGTCCCAAATATCAGCGTCGTGCGGGGGAACGTCGTGCTCGTCGATCACGGGCGGACGGTCGACGAAAAGGACTCCGACCCTGTGGGAGGGGGCGACGCGATCGGCGAATGCGCTTGTGACGGCAGCGTGCTTGAAATGACGCGGCTGCCCGCGCCCTTCTCGCCGACGCTGAAGCAGGCACCGCTCACTTTCAGCGTGCCGCTGCGGAAACGCATGCCGGCCTCGGCGGTTCCCGCGCAGAATCCGCGCGAGGCGTTGCCACAGGTCACGTCGCTCACCGACACCACGCAGTCGCCGTGGACTCCGCAAGCCGACCTGCTCGCGAGCAGGAGCGACGACCGACACTTCGTCGTCGAGATCGACGATGAAGGGCGCGCGCATCTCCGTTTTGGCGATGGCGACTCCGGCCGGAAGCCCGATGCCGGCTTAATTTTCAGCGCGCGCTATCGCGTCGGCAATGGCCCGGCGGGCA
>JBDSAR010000407.1:0-3562 GCA_039922035.1 Chthoniobacteraceae bacterium | reverse complement strand
GGCCTCGGCGTCGCGAGCTTCAGCCACCTCGGCGGCGTGCATTTTCAAAATCTGCCGGACTTCGAGAGCTACACCGCCGCAGTGGAAAAAGGCGAACTGCCCATCGGTCGCGCGATGCGGACGACGACGGAGGAGCAGCTCATCCGCGAGCTGATTTTGCAACTGAAGCTCGGGCGCGTTTCGCGCAGCTACTTCATGGAAAAGTTCAGCGTGGATGTCTCGCAGCGTTTCGGCACGCAGTTCGCGGAACTCAAGCGCCGCGGCCTGCTCACCGAGAACGGCGACTGGCTCATGCTGGATCGCTCCGCGCTGCTGAAGATTGACGTGATCCTGCACGCCTTCTTCCTGCCCCAACACCAGAACGCCCGCTACACGTGACCTCCACCCCCGCGCTCGAACTGCTCCATCCCCTGCCGCTGCTCTACGAAGCCGCGTCGCACCCCCTGCCCGATTTCGAACTCGTCGATCCGAAATTGCTGCCGCCCGCCGCGCACCGGTTGCTCGTCCACACCGGCGATATGACCAGCAAGCTGGAGGAATTTTTTGCCGGCGAAATGACGCTGCGGGTGCTGCAATGCGATCACACTGCGGACCACTACCGCCGCGAGGTCGTGCTGTGCTGCGCGAAGTCCGGCCAGCCTGTTGAGTACGGCGCGATCGAGATCGAGCTGGCTTCCTTCGATGAAACGCTGCGCGGCGAAATTGTCCTCGGGCATTCTCCGCTCGGCGGGCTGCTGAACCGCCACGGCATCCGCTACCGCAGCCGGCCGCGCGGATTCCTGCGCGTCGCACCCGACATGCGCCTTGCGGAGATGTTCCAACTCCCCGCACCCGTCGCACTCTACGGCCGCACGAACCAGCTCCTCGACGCGCAGGACCGCGTGCTCGCGAACATCGTCGAAGTGCTGCGGCCGGTCTGAGAACACAAATTCCCGGGTGGAGCACCCGACCCGAGCGCCGTCTGTGGCCACTGGCCACAGACCAGGCGGGACGTGAGGATTCAGAGGGCCTCGGAAACTTTGGTCACTTGCGCGATACCTGCGCCGCCCAGTGTTTCCGGCCAGTGGCTGAAAACAGCCCGCGGGTCGCATGCTCCACCCGAGGCATTTCGCTCGCCACTCCACTCTTGTCGTTCCTGCGCCACCGTTGCACTTTCGCGCCGCAAAATTTCTCAGCCATGCTCACCGACCCCTTCTTCATCGCCCAAGGAACCAGCGACATTTATTTCCTTCCGCAGATGGCCAACCGCCACGGCCTCATCGCAGGCGCGACCGGCACCGGCAAGACGATCACGTTGCGCACCCTTTCGGAGAATTTCAGCGCGATCGGCGTGCCCGTCTTTCTCGCCGATGTGAAAGGCGATCTCGCCGGTCTCGCGAAGCCCGGCGCGAACAGCCCCAAGGTGAAGGAACGGGCCGCGCAGATGGGCCTCGAGATTTCGCCAAATGGATTCCCCGTCGTGTTCTGGGACGTGTTCGGAAAAAGCGGCCATCCCGTGCGCGCGACGATCTCCGACATGGGCCCGCTGCTGCTCTCGCGCCTGCTCGGACTCAATGACACGCAGGAAGGCGTGCTCAATGTCGTGTTCCACGTCGCCGACGAGGAAGGCCTGCTGCTCCTCGACCTGAAGGATCTCCAGGCGATGCTCCAGCACGTCGCGCAAAACGCGGCGGACTACACAGTGAAATTCGGCAACGTCGCCGCCGCGACCATCGGGACGATCCAGCGCGCGCTGCTCACGCTCCAGCAGCAGGGCGCGGAAAAGTTTTTCGGCGAGCCCGCGCTCGATCTCAACGACATCATGCAGTGCGCCGAGGATGGGCGCGGTGTCATCAACATCCTCTCCGCCGATTCGCTGATGACTTCGCCGCGCACATATGCCGCGTTCATGCTCTGGCTGATCAGCGAACTCTTCGAGCGCCTCCCCGAAGTCGGCGACGTGGACAAGCCGAAGCTCGTGTTTTTCTTCGACGAGGCGCATCTGCTCTTCAGCGATCTGCCGCAGCAGATGCAGGAAAAGGTTGAGCAAGTCGTGCGGCTCATCCGCTCGAAAGGAGTCGGCGTTTACTTCGTGAGCCAAAACCCGCTCGACATTCCCGACAAGGTGCTCGGCCAGCTCGGAAACCGTTTCCAGCACGCGCTGCGCGCATTCACGCCACGCGATCAGAAAGCGGTGAAATCTGCGGCGGAAACTTTTCGCGCAAATCCGAAACTCGACGTCGAAGCCGTCATCGGCCAACTCGGAGTCGGTGAGGCGCTCATCTCGCTGCTCGATGCCAAAGGCACCCCCGCGATCGTCGAGCGCGCATACATCGCGCCGCCCGTGAGCGACCTCTCACCGCTCAGCCCCGACGACCGGAAAGTGCTCATCGAGGGCAGCGACCTTTTTGGAAAGTACGAGCAGACCGTGGATCGCAAGAGCGCGTACGAACTTCTGCTAGGAAAGCCCGCTGCGCCTGCTGCAAAAGCCTCCGGCACTTCGACCACATCCGGCGCCGCGCCCTTCGACGCCGTCGCCGCAGCCCGCGCACGCGCCGCCGCGAGGCAGGCCGCGCCTTCAGCATCGGATCCCGCATCAAGCGTTCCCACCCCTGCCCCCACAGTCAGCAACCCTCGCGCTGAAATGGCCGCCGCAGAGGCGGAGGCGCGCCTCGCCAAACTCCGTGCCGAAACCGCCGAACGCGAAGCCAAGGCACGCGCCGCCGAAGCCCTCGCCGAAAAACGCAGCGCGACTCCGCAGAAGCCCGGCATGATGGACAAGATCATGCAGACTGTCGCGCGCAATGCAGCCGGCCAGGCCACCCGCTCACTCATGCGCGGCCTCCTCGGCAGCATCTTCGGCGGACGCCGATAATGGAGCGCCGACGACTCGTCGGCGCTCCATTGTGCAATCGCTCGACAGTGAAGCGCACGTGCGTAACGTCCGCGCCTCTATGGCCGGAATCATCATCAAGCCCCGTTCGCGAATCCTCCATGGCCACGACTGGGTCTATTCCAGCGAGGTCATGAAGGTGTGGGGCAATCCCGAGCCCGGCAGCGTCATCGCGGTGAAGGACGGCAAGGACCGGCTGCTCGGCAGCGCGATCTACAATCCGAAATCGCAGATCATCGCGCGGCGTTTCTCGCGGCAGCGGCAGGAACTTGACGCGGATTTTTTCCTGCGCCGCATCACGCAGGCGGTGAAGTATCGCGAAAAGCGCGGCGTCTCTGCGACGGCTGCCCGCCTCGTGTGGAGCGAAAGTGACGCGCTGCCCGGACTCATCGTGGACCGCTACGGCGATCATCTCGTGCTGCAGACGCTCACGCTCGCGATGGACATGCGCCGCGATCTCATCATCGCCGCGCTGATCGAGATTTTGAAACCAGCGAGCATCGTCGAGCGCAACGACGCGCCCGTGCGCATCGCCGAAGGCATGGAGCCGCGCGTGGGCGTGCTGCACGGCGAAGCGCCTGCGCCGTTCGCGCTCAGCATCGGTGGGATGGAGTTTGAGGTGGACCTCATGCGCGGGCAGAAAACCGGTTTTTACCTCGACCAGGTGGACAGCTACGCCGCCGTCGCCGC
>JBDSAR010000406.1:0-10679 GCA_039922035.1 Chthoniobacteraceae bacterium | reverse complement strand
AGCACGACATCCACCTTCTCCAGCAGCTTCGGGATGCTATCCACAATCTCCACGCCCATCTCACGCAACTGCGCCGTGAACTTCTCCACGCGCGTCGCGCTCGCCGGCATGTCGGTGCCGCCGGGATAGCCCGCCACGACCTTGATACCCGCGAGATCGCCATCCGCCTTCGGACTGTTGAAGAGCTTCGTGAACGCCGGCACATGCGAAGTATCGAGACCGATGATGCCCGCGCGCAGCGGCTTCAGCGCATCCTCCGCAGATGCCGGACTGCAAACGATCAGCGCAGCGAGAGTGAGGAGGGCGGGGAGTTTCAAGTTGGGGAGGTTCATTCAGATGGGTTTGAGTTCAAACACAACCCACGGACACTTGCGAATCTGTGAACATTTTTGCCGCGACCATTCGCCTGGGCGAGCTCACGGGCAGCAAGAAACCGCGGCGATCCAGCCCTCCGTTGGGACTTCACGGCGCAGCTTGAGTGCCACCGGTTTCGTGTCGCCGCTGCCCAGGTGAATCGCGAGGCGTTCGACACTCCATTCAAAACCACGGCCCGCGTAGAGGATGTATTCGCCCGCGGGCAGCGACAACTGCGCTCTCCCATCGCGGGAATAAACGACACCGACGCGCACCGCCACATCATGCGCAGGTTCGGCGCGGAGCGGCTGACGCGTGCCATCCATTCGTGTCAAAGTCAGCCTGCATGGCGTGGCTTTGCCAGTCGCGGCGTCTGTCACCGTGACCTCCATCTTTGCACCGCTGAGCACTTCGTTCACCGGCTTTGGAGCAATCGAGATCGGCCCGACTTCGATGTCATCCAAGGTGGCTGGCGCGCCGATGATGAGAACATTCTCGCCGTCCCGCAGCATGCCCGGCGCGATCGGCAGCAGGCTTTCCATTGCGGCTTCGGCGGTCACGAGCGTCCCAGTTTTCGGCCATTGAGCATCACCGGCCACGCCAGTTTCACATCCCGCTGCCAGATGCTCAGCGTGTTCTCGGCGGTATTTGCTTTCGCTTGAAACTTCACCTCGATCCGCTCCGCATCGACGGCGCGATTTTTGAACGAGTCCCATTCCCACTGCCCGGGCTTTCCCAGATGCAGACGCCGGGGCTCCAGCACCGTGACCACGCCAGCGTCATCAAGCATCAGCGGGATCGCAGCCAAAAGGAACACGCAGGAGAACGCCGAGAGATTCATTTCACGCACACCTTCCGTTCGCCCGACCGCATCGTCGAGGCGCAAGTCCATGAGCCGGATTTTCCCACCGTTCCTTGCCCCAGTGCGCGCCCAGAAACGGTCGAAACTCTGTCCGTCGTCTGGCAGCGAGGGACTAAGAGGGCGTCTAAAAAGTCGCTCGGAGGAAGACAGGCGTCCTCGCCTGTCATGGCAGACGGGCCTCTGGCCTGTCTCAACAGCCGGGACGGCTGTCCTCCGCCGATTTCGCGACTTTTTAGACGCCCTCTAAGAGAAAGTTCTCTCTGAGAACATTCACTTGCCTCTGACCTTCACATTGCCGCCTCTCATGCCACTTCGCCCCTTTTCGCCTTTTGCCGCACTCGCTGCGGCGCTCTTCTCGCTTTCGATCGTTCACGCGGAGGACTGGCCGATGTGGCGCTTCGATGCGGGACGCACGGCGGCATCGTCCGAAAAACTTCCCGCCAGCCTGCACCTTCAGTGGGAGCGGAAGTATGCGCCGCGTGTGCAGGTGTGGGACGACCCGCTCAATCACGACCTGATGTCCTACGACAAAGTATTCGAGCCCGTCGTGCTCGGCGGCCGCGTTTTCGTTGGGTTCAATGACTCGGACAAAATCGTGGCGTTGGATCTGGAGAGCGGGAAAGAGTTGTGGACGTTTTACACCGGCGGCCCCGTGCGGATGCCGCCCGTCGCGTGGAAGGACAAAGTCTATGTGACGAGCGATGATGGATTTATTTACTGCCTCTCCGCTGCTGATGGCACGGCGCTGTGGTCGGTGCGCGGTGGTCCGTCGGATCGCAAGGCGCTCGGCAACGGGCGACTCGTCTCCGCTTGGCCTGCGCGCGGCGGGCCGGTGATTCGCGATGGCCGCGTCTATTTCGCGGCGAGCATCTGGCCGTTCATGGGCACGTTCCTTTACGCGCTCGATGCGGATTCCGGGAAGGTGGCATGGGTCAATGACGGCACCGGCTCGCAGTTCATCAAGCAGCCGCGCAGCGCGGCCTGCAGGTGGCCATCAGCCCGAGTGCCACGCCGCGTTTTGCCAAGGCGGACCTGTGCAAATTCCGCGATGTGGGGCTCAAGCGCGTGTCGCTCTCGATTGACGGCGCGACGCGTGAAACGCACGACGCGTTCCGCGGCGTGCCGGACACCTGGGATCGCACGATGGAGAGCATCGTCGCCGCGCGCGAGGCCGGGCTGGAGGTGCAGATCAACACGACCTTCACGCGCCAGAACATCGGCCAGTTCGATGAGTTCGTACGGTTGCTCGCCGAGATTCGTCCGTCGCTCTGGAGTGTCTTTCAACTCGTGCCGACGGGGCGCGCGAAATGCGGAGACCTGCTTTCGGGCGAGGAACTGGAGTGCCTCTTTGAGAAGTTCTACGACCTCTCGCTGCGCGTGCCGTATCCCATCAAGACGACGGAAGGGCAGCACTACCGCCGGGTCGCGATGCAGCACTGGCGGCGGAATCCTTCCACGCCGAAGCCCGTGCTGCTGCCGATCAATGATGGCAACGGCTTCGTCTTCGTCTCACATACCGGCGACATCCAGCCGAGCGGCTTCCTGCCGATTACCGCGGGCAATGTGCGGGAGGACGAGTTGCTCGACGTTTACCAGAATGCACCGCTCTTCCGTGAACTCCGCGACGCCGACTTGCTGAAAGGCAAATGCGCGCGCTGCGAATATCGCGCGCTCTGCGGCGGCTCGCGCGCCCGCGCCTTTGCGATGACTGGCGATTACCTCGCCGAGGAACCGCTCTGCATTTACCAGCCACCCGCGCTGGCCGCTTTATGATCAACCTCACCCGCCTCCTCTGCGATGTCCCGCAACCCGCCGATGCGCTCCGCTACGGCATCGGAAATTCCGCGCCGCGCTCCGCCGCCGAACGCAAGCCGATCGTCGTCTGGAACATCACGCGTCGCTGCAATCTGCGCTGCGCGCACTGCTACTCCGATTCCACTTCGCGGCATTATCCCGACGAACTTTCGCTGCCGCAGTTCCGCGCGACGATTGATGACCACGCGGAATTCGGCGTGCCCGGCGTGCTCTTCTCCGGTGGCGAACCGCTGATCCATCCGCACTTTTTCAAGATCGCCAGCTATGCGCACGAACGCGGCCTGCGCCTCACGCTCTCGACGAACGGCACGCTCATCGGCGGGGAAAAGGCCGCACAACTCGCGGCGCTCGGCTTTGCGTATGTCGGCATCTCGCTTGATGGCATCGGCGAAACGCACGACCGGTTCCGCGGACGCACCGGGGCCTTCGACAAGACGGTCGCGGCGTTCCGTCACCTGCGCGACGTCGGGCAAAAGTCCGGCCTGCGCCTCACGCTCACGCGCCACACGGTCAGCGATCTGGAGCGCATCCTCGACTTCATCGAGGCGGAGGAAATTCGGCGCGTGTGCTTTTACCACCTCGTCTATAGCGGACGCGGCGCGCAGCTTTCCCTGCTGGAGCCACGCGAGACGCGCGCGGCGCTCGATACGATCATGGAGCGTGTGGAAGCGTGGCATCGTGCCGGGCAGACACGCGAAGTCCTCACGGTGGATCAGCCCGCCGACGGCGCGTATCTCTGGATGCGCCAATGCGGGCGCGACCCCGAATCCGCAACGCGCGCGATGGAGTTGCTCCGCTGGAACGGCGGCGGAAACCACGGCTCTGGCGTGGGCCTTGCGAATATAGATACGCAGGGCAACGTGCATCCCGATCAATTCTGGCAGGACCACACGCTCGGCAACGTGAAGACCGCGCCCTTCAGCCGCATCTGGCAGCGCGCAGACGACACACTGCTCAACGGCCTGCGCAGTCCGTCGCGCCCGCTCACCGGCCGCTGCGCCGACTGCCGCTTTCGCGACATCTGCGGCGGCGGATTCCGCGTGCGCGCGTGGCAGCGCCACGGCGACGCATGGGCGGAAGATCCCGGCTGCTACCTCGACGCGGAGGAAATCTCCCCGGCGGCATAGACTCGTTTTGCGCGACAAATCGGGCGGTGCCCGCTGAACGCCGGAGCGATAGTCAGATTGCGCTCTGGATCGAGCCTCGCGGCGCCGCGTCATACCATCTTGCACAAATAACCGGACAGACGTGGGAGGCGGCAGGTAAAGTAGGCGAGGTTTTCAACCTCGCGCGGGCGAGCGCAGCGAGGCGGCGGGCAGGACGTGCGGATTCCCGTGAGGCATTTGCTCCGCGCCATCCCGCCACCTTCGCCCATCCTCCCGCGCGAGGTTGAAAACCTCGCCTACTTTGTCGCGCCGCACCGCCATCAAACAGTCCTCTCAATTCCGAGAGATGGTATCACTCGTCCTCGTCCCGTTGCGCAAATCGCCGCCGATGCCAGATCAGCCAAAGCAGCGCCAGGAGCCCCCAGGTCCACGCAGCATAGAGGTGATGCGAAATGGTGGTCGACGGCAGCCACGCGGGTGTGGCGCGTGTGATGGCGGCAAGAATGCCGAGGAAGATCAGAAAGCGCACCCATTTGCTGCGAACGAAGAAGCCTCCGAGATCGCCGCTGTGTCCGAAGAGGACGCGGCTGGCGACGACGAGAATCAGCATTCCGAAACCGCCGATGTAGAGCAGATGCTCGACCGAGACATGTTGAGCGTAAAAGAAACCCGCGAGCACGATTCCGAGCCAGCCGAGAATCAGCGCCCAGATCAAGCCGGTCGAAAGTGATCCGCGCGGCTGGTCGCCCTCGCGTTTGCGCCAGCGGATTTCGGTGAGGAGGTAGGCCGCAACAACGAACGCCCGCAGGGCATATCCGGGGATGATTTGCTCAAACGCTTCCATGAAGAAACTTCCCACGAGCAGCACTGCGGCCACGATGGAGCGCAGGAGTTTGACATTGCGCTGTGGGACGGTTTTCGGATCGCCAAATTCACCGCCCAACATGCGCGGAAATACGAACGAGCCGATGCCGAGCATGGGCGGCAGCAGGAGGCCCTGATAAAGCAGCAGATTCGCGAGTCGGAATCTTTGCGGGTCGGTGTAATTCGATGGGAACATCAGCATCGCCGCGCCGCTGATTCCGCAGCCAAGGCCGGTCAGGGCCAGGAGCATCTGCGGCGGCGGCGCTTCCTTGCGGAACTTCACCACGCGAATCACGAGGCACAGCAGCAGCGAGACGAGCAGCGCGATGAAAAATCCATCACCCCATGCCATGTGCAGCGTGAGGTGACTGATCCCGCAGGTCTGATGCAACGCAAAGAGCCATATCAGCTCCGGCGGCGTAAGCTTCGGCGCAGAGGCCATGCGTGGACCGGCGGTGCCGAGAAAGCCGACCACAAACGCGCCGCCGAAAGTTTCGATCATGATCCGCGCGTGGACGAAATTTGGATAGAAGCCGAGTCGCTGCGAATAGAAGAGCGGCCACAAAGCGACGCCGATGATGCTCCACACCGCACCACTGACGAAGAACACGCGATACGGCTCCGCCGCGAGCCAGCGCAGCCCATCGGTGCCCGCAGCCTTGCTCTTAGGTTTCCGGTGTTTGCAGGCAGGGAAACTCATGGGGCATCAAGGGTCAGGGACATGGCGCGAGAATATGGTCTCCCATTGGCTACGGCGCGAGGCGTTCGATCATCCACGCGTCGTCGGCTTGCCGCGTGTATTGAAAGCGATCGTGCAGGCGATTCGGGCCGCCTTGCCAGAACTCGATCGTCTCCGGTCGCACGCGGAAGCGGCCCCAGAACGATGGCAGCGGCACTTTGCCCGCGGCAAACTTCGCCTTGAGATGCTCCCACTCCATCTCCAGCATCTTGCGCGAGGAGATCGCGCTGCTCTGTCGCGATGCCCACGCCGCGAGCTGGCTGTCGCGCGGGCGGGTGAGGAAATATCGCAGCGACTCGACGACGGAAAGCTTCGCCGCCACGCCCGTGACGATGACCTGCCGCTGCAGCGCCAGCCACGGGAAGAGCAAGGAAACATGCGGGTTCCCGGCGATCTGGCGCGCTTTGCGGCTCTCCAGATTCGTAAAGAAGACGAAGCCGCGCGCATCGTGTCCTTTCAACAAAACCGTGCGCAAGAGCGGACGCCCGTCCGCGGAGGCGGTCGCCAGGCTCATCGCGTTTGGCTCGATGAGCAGCGCCTGGATCGCATCACCGAGCCACGCCTCGAATTGCGCCGCGGGATCGGCGCGCAGATTCTCCCGCCGCAGCGGAGTCCTGCCGTATTCCGCGCGCATCGCGGCCAGTTCTTCCGCGGCGGTCACGGGACGACGACCTTCGGCTTGTAGCTGGCGTAGCGGGCGCGCTGCTCGGGCGTGAGCTTCGAGTAGTCGTAGCGGGCCTGCTCCACGCCGTTGATTTTTGCGTGGATGACGTTCGCCATATCCGCCGCGGCATTCTTGATGTGCTCCGCTTTTTCGCCGGCGAAAAGCTCATCCACCGTCGCGGTGAAGACGGCGAGCCAGCGATCGAACTGCGTCCGCCCCATCGCAGTGAGCGGCACGAGTCGCGCGTGCGCGGCGAGCGGATTGCCGATGAATCCACCGCTGCGAAAAATCATCGTCTCCCAAAACGCATACATCTTCGGAAGATGCGCGGCCCAGTCGGTCTTCGCCACATCGTTGAAGATGAAGCCGAGCAGTTCGTCGCGGCGCACCTTGTCGTAGAAGGCATTCACGAGCCGCTCGATGTCGGCGCGGCCAGTGAGGTCGGGACGGGAGGCGGCGTGTGGGTCGTTGGATTTCATCGGTGATGGAAGCTACCGCCATTTGCCACGCGCGCGAGCGATCGGGAAAACTGTTCTTGACCCAAATCAAGCGACCCCGCGATCCCTGCACTGGTCTGCCGCAGCGGTTTCTCGCGGCGTTCAGGCGGGTGGCTGACGAAGCCGGAACGCCGAACACTTCAACCCGTCCAGCGGGGACGTCGGAAGTCACGAGTCCTTCGCTGATGATGAACGAGCGAACGCTCACGCCGAATCCGACCAAACTTGAGGTTGATCAAGCACGTCCATCCTCCGTACTGCTTTCATCAAATGCAGGTGTGTCGCATTCATGGGCGGAGCATACCTCGCTGGGTTTCGCGGCAGCTTGATTTTGGTCAATGCCTCATCGGATCGGTGCTTACGAACCGCGCGGGATGGGATCGTTTGAATCATGCACATCCTTCGTCAACGCAGCCTCGCGCTCGCCGCTCTCCTGCTCGCCACGATTTCATTTGCCGCGGAGCAGACTTCGATTTTGTGGGGCGCGCATGGGGAACGGTGGTCGCCGCGGAGCCGGCTGCCGGATTTTTCATTCGCGGGTTACGAGCGCGGAGAGAAGGTGCTGCCGCAAGTTCCGAGGGGCGTGAGCGTGAAGGATTTCGGCGCGAAGGGTGACGGGGTGGGGGACGACACGGCCGCATTTCGCAGGGCGCTGGTGACGGTGAAATGCGGGGCGATTGAAATTCCCGAAGGGCGGTATCGCATCACGGGGCTGCTTGACATTACGCGGCCCGATGTCGTCCTCCGCGGCGCGGGACCGGGGCGCACGGTGCTCGTCTGCCCCACGCCCTTGAATGAAATCAAACCCGACTAGGGTGCGACGACGACCGGGCAGCGTTGCGTCCGCCGACGGGTTGCGCGTGGGACAGGAGGTCGAGGTGTATGAATCCGACACGCCGGAGAACGGGCTGGCCGTGCATCTTTACTCCGGCGATTCCGGCCCGGTGCAGAATCTGAAAGGACGCGCGCGCGTTTCGCTCGTGTGCCGCATCGTCGTGCTCGATGGAAACCGCGTGACGCTCGACCGTCCGCTGCGCTGCGACCTGCGCCCGGAGTGGAAGCCGCAGTTGCGCGCCTTCGCGCCGACGGTCACCGGGAGCGGCGTGGAGAATCTCGCGTTCGAGTTTCCCGTCACGCCCTACCTCGGGCATTTCACTGAGCTGGGCTTCAATCCCGTGGCGCTCAGCGGCGTCGCGGATTGCTGGGTGCGAAACATTCGCGTGCTTAATGCCGACAGCGGACCCTACATCGGCGGCGTGTTCAACACCGCGCAGGATGTCGTGCTCGAATCCGCGCGGCCCGTGGACAAGCAGCAATGCACCGGGCATCACGGCATCTCGCTAGGTGGCGGCGACAATCTGGTCACGGGCTTCGACATCCGCACGCGCTTCATCCACGACATCACGGTGAGCGGCTACTGCGCGGGCAATGTCGTCGAGCGCGGACGGGGCGCGGTCCTCAGCCTCGATCATCATCGCTACGCGCCAAACGAAAACCTCTTCACCGACATCGACGCCGGCGCCGGCACGCGCCTGTGGAAATGCGGCGGCGGCGCGGCGCTGGGCAAACACTGCGGCGCGCGCGGCACCTTTTGGAACATCCGCTCCGCGCGTCCGCTCACGTATCCGCCCGCCGACTTCGGCCCGCCGAGCATGAATTTCGTCGCGCTCGAAACCACGCAGACATCCACGACGACGCCCGACGGCAAATGGTTCGAGGCCATTCCGCCCGCGAACATCCAGCCGCAAAATCTCCACGCGGCGCAGCTCGCGAGACGGTTGAAAAAGTAGCTTTCAGTCCAAACTCGCGAACGCAACCAAGGCCGCTACCACGCCACTTCCGGTTTCGCAAAATCGCCGCTCATCTTCGTCGGCAGACGCCAGACGTGGTCGCCGGCCTGATTCGTGAAGTAGAGCGACGACTCGGATGGCGCCAGCGGATTGCCGTCGGCCCAAATTGCGTAGAAGCTAGGATGCGCATCCATGGGGCGGCGCGCGTAGGTGTGGTTGAAGCGGCTGTCACGCGTGAGTTGTTTCACCTTCGTCCACGTCGCACCCTGGTCGCCGCTGGTCCACATCACCATCTCGCCGCCGGTGGTCCACGGCTGCGGGCCGGGCTCGGTGGGCGCGATGATCCGCCATGTGCCGTCCGGCTCGATGTAGAGCGAGCCGTGATCGTAGTTGTGATCGCTGGTGGTGAAAGGCCGCCGCGCCCACTCCTTGCCCGTCCAGCGCAGCGTGTTCCACTGGCGCGGGCCGCTCTTCGGCCCGGACTCGTAGCCGGTGCTCGTGAGGTAAAGGATCACGGGCCGGCCGTCGGCATCGAAGTTGAGGTCTTTGAGATAGACGAGTTGCTTCTCGGCGCGCGAATCGAGAACGAGCGCGGGATTTTTCGCCTCAGTCAAAGGCACCGTCAGCGGCTCGCCCGTGATGGTCCGCCACGTCTCGCCGAGGTCGCCCGTCTCGACGTAGTAAATGTTCGACCGCTCGTTGAGGCCGAGCGGCTTCGGATGGTAATCGAACACGCTCGCGAGCCGGTCCCCGCGCCGCCAGGTGATCTGGTAGTCGCCCATCTCGATATTCGCCAGCAGACGCGGCTCGCTCCATTTGCGACCGTTGGCGCTGGTCATCCAGTGCAGGCCGCGCACGCCGGCGATGCCGAGGCCTTTGTTCGCGCTGTAGCGCGTGTGCAGGAAGAGGAACCCTTTGCCCGGCATCCACCACGGGTGCGTGTAGGAGAAGTTGGTCTCCACGATCTGCTCGAACTCGTCCACGGAGTAAGGCTTCGTGCTGCGGTGAATCCACGACGGCCGCGAGGTGCCGTGGGAAGCGGAGAAAATCCAGACGTAGCCCGCGTCATCGAGCATGATCGTCGGGTTGTCGTGCGCGTCGTCGGTCTTTTTGTTGAGCAGGATCGTCGGGCGCGGCACCTCGCCGGTCGTGTGATCGAAATAGCTCACCATGTGGAGTAGCTCATTCTTCTCCCGCGACCGTCCGCCATAGCAGAAGAACGTCTTGTTCACCTTCTTCGCATAGATCGCGATGAGAAGCTGCTGCTGCGGATAGGTCGCGAATCCGCCGCTGTATTTGTAGCGATACTCGTCCTTCGACGGCTGGTTGGAATACCAGATGCCGCGATAGCCATCGTCCTTCGGTTGGGCGGGCAGCGCCACCGTCGTGGCGAGCGTGACGAAGAGAAGGATGGAGAGGGGAGATCGCATATCGGTGGCTGAACGTATCAGGGGCAACTTGATGTTTGATTGACCGGCATCAAGGCCGGGCAAAGCGGAGTGATGCTCCATTGTCGTCGTGAGCCGCGCTTGATCGCGCGGCCCGCACGAAACGAATCAACGCCTGATCTATCGACTGCAAAACAAACCACAAACCACAAATCCAAAACCATGAGCCACGTCGCCAATATCTTCTCACCTCCCGGAACCCCGCTGCTCGACCGCACCGTTGGCGAACTCGTCGCCGAGCGGCCCGGTCGCTCGCGCGTATTCCAGACCTTCGGCATTGATTTCTGCTGCCAGGGCGCACGCACGCTCCAGGCCGCCTGCGAGAAAAAGGGCGTCGCCGCGGATGCCGTCGTCGAGCAACTCGAAGCGGAATTGGCCGGGCCGTCAGCCCCGGCTCACAACCCCGCGGAACTCCCGACCGCCGAACTCGCCGCCTACATCGTGACGACGCATCACGGTTTCCTCTGGCGCGAAATGCCGCGCCTCTACGCGATGTCCCAGCGCGTGGCCCAGGTCCACGGCGGCCACACGCCGTCGCTT
>JBDSAR010000405.1:0-2013 GCA_039922035.1 Chthoniobacteraceae bacterium | reverse complement strand
CCGGCGGGAAAAATGCGTGCTGCCTGCACTACCAGGAAAATTCCGCCGAGCTGAAAGCCGGCCAGCTCCTGCTGCTCGACGTCGGCGCATCCTACGCAAACTACAACTCGGACATGACGCGCACGATCCCCGTGAGCGGAAAATTTTCCCGCCGCCAGCGGCAAATCTACAACGCCGTCCTGCGCGTCCTCCGCGCGAGCACGAACTCGCTGCGTCCCGGCCTGATTCCGAAGTCATGGCAGAAGGAAGCCGAGGCGCACATGACCGAGGAATTGCTCGAACTCGGCCTGCTCAAACCGCGCGACGTGAAGAAGCAGGATCCTGACTGGCCCGCGGTGAAAAAGTATTTCATGCACGGCCTCGGCCACCCCATCGGCCTCGACGTCCACGACGTCGGCGACACGACAAAGCCCATGCAGTCCGGCTGGGTGATGACCGTCGAGCCGGGCATCTACATCCCCGAGGAAAAACTCGCCGTGCGCCTGGAGAACACGGTCATCGTCACCGACGGCGAGCCGATCAATTTGATGGCCGGAATCCCGCTCGAAGCCGACGAGATCGAGGAGGCGATGGCGCGGTAGTTCGCCCGGTCAAATCCCACTTGCTATACACGTCTAGCGGGAGCATTTGTCAGCCATGCTCGCAATCCGTTTGGAGTCCGAAATCGAAGAGCGCCTGGCCCGGCTGGCGAAGAAGACGGGGCGCACGAAGACCTTCTACGCCCGCGAGGCGATCCTTGAGCATCTCGATGATCTCGAAGACGGCTACCTCGCGCTGAAGCGATTGGAAAATCCCGGCCGCGTCTTTTCCGCCGCGGAGGTGAAGCGTGCGCTGGGCCTATAGTTTCGACGAGCGAGCGCTCAAGGAACTGAAGAAACTCGGCAAGCCAGCCCAGCGGGAGATTCTGAAGTATCTGGACGAGCGAATCGCGACCGATGCAGACCCCGCTCGCTTCGGGAAGGCACTGCGCGGAGATCTTGCAGGACTCTGGCGATACCGTGTCGGCGACTACCGGCTGATCTGCTCTTTGCGGGATGGGCAGATGCTCGTGCTGGTGCTGAAGGTGGGGCACCGGCGCGACGTCTATTCGTGAGCAGCAAGAGCCAGCCGATGGTCGACATCCCAGTCGAATCCGATGAGATCGAGGAGCTGATGGCGGTAGCGGGCAGAAGCGCCGGTTGACAATCACCACCGCAGCGAACATCAGTCCGAAACGGCAGCGGTAATATCAGCTCCCAAATCGTGGATCGCATCCGTGGGCCGGCTCGCATTGCCGAAGAAAGCCGACAAGCGTCTGCAGACGCTCATGGATGCGAACAACGAAGGCCAACTCACCGCTGCCGGACGCCGGGAGCTGGCCGCGCTCGTGGAGTGGAGTGAAAACGTCTCGCTGCTGCGCGCGCAGGCGCTGCGTTTACTCGGCAGGCAGCCCTCATGACCGTGCCCGCCGCGCTGGCGGCACGGGTTCGGCGGCGGGCGCAAAACCGCTGCGAATACGGCCGCATGAGCCAGTCGCTGCAGGGCGCATCCTTTCACATTGAGCACATCATCCCGAGGAAGCACGGAGGCCGCGCAGTGTTTGAAAATCTCGCCCTCGCATGTCCGGGCTGCAATCTGCACAAAGCGGATCGAACCTGCGCAGACGATCCGCAGACAGGCGAAACCGCCCCGCTTTTTCATCCGCGAAAATCGCAATGGGCGGATCACTTTGCATGGCAAGGCATGCGGATTCGGGGCAGGACGGCAACTATCAAGGCCACGCTATCGGCCCTGCAATTCAATCAAGCGCGACGGCTGCTGATTCGCGATGCAGAGCGCGGATTCGGATTGTTTCCGCCGCCATCATCACGCTGACGCCTTCGTCGCTTCCTCCGCGATGATCTGCAGTCCTTCGCGGACGACGTTTGCGGACTGGGAAAAGTTGAGCCGCAGGCATTCGTGCGAGTGCGGCCAGTCTTCGCGCAGGCCGAAGAAAAAATATTCGCCGGGGACGACGAGGACTTTGCGCGCCTT
>JBDSAR010000404.1:0-12542 GCA_039922035.1 Chthoniobacteraceae bacterium | reverse complement strand
GGGCAAGGTTTTGTGGAGCACCGAGTGGCAGGCTGACTACGCGGGCATCTCGTACGAGACCGGCCCGCGCGCGACGCCGACGGTGGATGGCGAGCGCGTGTACGTGCTCGGCGGGCGCGGCATCATGCACTGTCTTGATTCGAAGACCGGCAAGATCGTTTGGAAAAAGGATTTCGTCGCCGATTTCGAAATGCGTCCGCCGGTCTGGGGCACGGCGAGCGCGCCGCTCGTGGACGGCCCGCGCGTGATCTGCGTCGCGGGCGGCGGTGCGAAGGGCGCGACACTCGTTGCGTTCGACAAACTCACAGGCGAGGAGAAATGGCGCGCAATCGAGACTCCCGCGGAGCCCGGCTACGGCCAGCCGATTCTGATCGAGGCCGGCGGTGTGCGGCAGCTCATCTTCTGGCATTCGACCGCGCTCTTCTCGCTGAATCCGGAGACGGGCGCGATTTACTGGCAGGTGCCGTTTCAGTTGAAGTTCGGCCTCAGCGTCGCCACGCCCGTCGTGAGCGGAAATCGGCTGCTCGTGAGTGCATTCTACAACGGCTCGCTGATGCTCGAACTCGATCCCAGGAAGCCCGCAGTGCGCGAAGTCTGGCGCAGCGGCACGAGCAGTGAAATCAACACGGCGGATTTGCATTCGCTCATCAGCACGCCGGCGTTCAAGGGCGATCACATCTACGGCATTTGCAGCTACGGGCAGTTCCGCTGCATCAGCGCCGCCACGGGTGATCGCGTGTGGGAGACGCAGGACGTGACCCGCGAAAAGGCACGCTGGGCCACGGGCTTCATCGTGGCGAATGGCGGGCGCCATTTCATCAGCAACGACCGCGGCGAACTTATCATTGCCGACCTCCAGCCCGACGGCTGGCACGAACTCAGCCGTACGCCGCTCATCACGCCCGACAACAAGCGCGGGGGCCGCCGCGAACTCGGCGCGGTGAACTGGGTTCACCCCGCGTACGCGAACCGCCACATCATCACGCGCAACGAGCAGGAAATCCTCAGCGCCTCACTCGACGCTGCGGACTACGCAAAGTAGGCCGCGCGGTTACGCGAGGATCTCCTTGATCACGTGTCCCGACACATCGGTGAGCCGGAAATCACGTCCGCCAAAACGGTAGGTGAGCCGCTCGTGGTCAATGCCGAGCAGGTGCAGCACGGTCGCGTAGAAATCATAGATGCTCGCGACATTCTCCACAGCGTAGTAGCCGAGATCGTCCGTCGCGCCGTACGCCGTGCCGCCGCGCACAGCACCGCCCGCGAGCCACGCGCTGAAGCCGGTCGGATTGTGATCGCGTCCGTCGCTGCCCTGCGAGAAAGGCGTGCGTCCGAATTCGCCGGAGAAGATGATCAGCGTGCTGTCCCACAGGCCGCGGGCCTTGAGATCGGTCATGAGTGCGGCGAGTGGCTGATCCACCTGATGCGCCATCGCGCCGTGGCCTTCCTGGAGTTTTCCGTGCTGGTCCCACGGATTCGGAGCCCCGCCTGCGCCGATATTTTGAGTGAGACAGCTCAGCTCGACAAAGCGCACGCCGCGCTCGATGAGCCTGCGCGCCACGAGGCACTGCCGAGCGTAGGCGGCCATCTGCGTGTGCGATGAATCGAGACCGTAGAGTGTTTTCATGGCGTCACTTTCGCCGCGCAGATCGAGAAGCTCCGGCACCGCGGACTGCATGCGATACGCCGTCTCGTAATTGCGGATCGCCGCCTCCACCTGCGCGTCGCCGGTCTCCTTGGAAAAGGCGGAATCCAGTTCGCCGATGAAGCCGAGCCTCCGTCGCTGCGAGCCATCAGCCTCACGCGGCTTGATGTTGGCCATCGGTTCCTCGCCGTCCACACGCAGGATGCTCGCCTGATTTTGCGCAGGCAGATAGCCGCTGCTGAAAAGGCCCACGCCGCCGTGAGGCGCCGTCGCGCCGCCACTCTGCAGCACGACGAAGCCGGGGAGATTCTGGTTCACCGAGCCCAGGCCGTAATTCACCCACGCGCCCGCGCTCGGATGCCCCATGAACGGGAAACCGGTATGGAAAAAGTAATTCCCCTGCGCGTGCTCGTTCACCTTCGAGGTCATCGAGCGGATCACCGCGATGTCGTCCGCCATCTCCGCGATGCGCGGAAAAAGATCGGTCATCATTACGCCGCTCTGGCCGCGCGGCTTCGCAGTCCACGGTGAAGCCATGATGTTGCCGTTGTTGTTAAACATTGTCGGGCGCACCGGCACCGGCATCGGCTGGCCGTGGCGCTTCGCGAGTTCGGGCTTCGGATCAAACGAATCCAAATGCGACACGCCGCCGCTCATGTAGGCGAAGATGACCTGTTTCACGCGCGCTGGAAAATGCGGGCGCGGCAGCGCATTCGCCGAGGCTCGCGCCTGCCCGGAAAAAAGCCCGGCCATCGCGAGCGAACCGAAGCCGAGCGAGCACTTGCGCAGCATCTCACGGCGCGAGATCGGGGGACGGAAGTTGGCTGAGAATGAAGTGTGCATGGCAATGAATCAGCGGAGAAAGATGAACTCCTTCGTGTTGAAAAGTGACTGCGCGAAATCGCGCCAGGCATTCGGATCATTTTGCGCCCCGGCGGGGGCATCCTTCGCGAGTTCGGAGAGGTAGCGTCGGCTCGCGGCCAGTTCCGCATCGTGCGGCGGACGCGCGAATGCCGCGATGAACATCCGGCGGATGCGCGAGTCGGCATCTGCGTCCGAAGTATCGGCGAGGAGGCGCTTGGCCCAGGCGTTTGCGCTTTCGATCACGAACGGATCGTTGAGCAGCGTGAGCGACTGCGCGGGGACATTCGTCGCATCGCGACGGCCTGTCGTGGTGAAGGGCTTGGGTGCGTCGAATGTTTCCAGAAATGGATTCAGTGCCGTGCGACGGATCGTGAGATACACGCTGCGGCGCGGCATCCCTGCGCCCACGCTGGGGCCGGACATCGTGGCGTCGAGCTTGCCGGAAAGTGCGAGCAGCGAGTCGCGGATCGCCTCGGCCTCGATGCGGCGCACGCGGAAATGCGAGAGCCAGTCGTTGCCGGGATCGCGTTCGCGGGCCGCGGCATCGGCATCGCTCGCGAGCCGGTAGGCGTGCGTGGTGACGAGGAGACGGAGCATCTTTTTCAGGGACCATCCGTCCTCGGCGAATCGCGACGCGAGGTAGTCGAGGAGTTCGGGATGCGTCGGCTTTTCGCCCATGCGTCCGAAATTGTCCGGCGTTGCGACGAGGCCGCGTCCGAAAAGCTGGAGCCAGATGCGATTCGCCATCACTCGTGCCGTGAGCGGGTTTCGCGGGTCGGCGATCGCGTTTGCAAGTTCGAAGCGGCCGCTTTGCTTCGTGTGAAATGATTCGCTGCCGAGCACGGCGAGGTATGCGCGCGGCACGGCTTCGCCGGGTTTCAGATGATCGCCGCGGGGCAGCAACTTTGCATTCTCCGCGCGGGATTCCAGCACGCCCGGCGAATGGCGTGCGGCAGGGATTTCGGCTTCGAGTCTGCGGTACTGCTCGATGAGCGGCTTCGCCGAGCGGAGTCGCGCAAGTGATGAGGGCAGGAGTCCGCGCCGGATGAGGCTGTCGAGCAGCAGGCGCTGCGGTTCAGCGAGTGTGTTTGTGCGCCACGCGGCAAGTGCGGCGGCGATGGCCTCCTCGTGGCGCAGCGCGAGTTCCTTCGCCGAGCGCGGCGCGGCGGCGGTCAGGATCGAAGCCGCTGCGCTCTCGCGATCAATCGGACCTTCGCCGTCGCGGCACACGATTTCGCTCACGCCAAACCACGAGTTGGTGCTCGCACCTTTCTCACGGCGTGTCTGGTCCGCGCTGGTCGCGAATTCAAGATAGGCCCACGAGCCCCTGCGATATTTCGTGTCGAGCCGCAGCCATTTCGGTTCGTCCCTGCTGAGCTGGGCGCGGGGGAAAATGGGGTTCGTGCCGAGCGGGTAGCCGTCCACGATCAGCCGGCACTGAGCGCCACCGCTGCCCCACGCTTTCACGCTGATGAAATCCGTCTCGACGAGAAACGGCTGCGTGGTGAGCACGCCGTTGTGCTTGGTGGAAAGGCGATTCGTCGCGACGCCTGCGGGCATGAGGCCGGTGAGAACAATGTCGCCGGAGGGTGCGACGGAAAAATCGCCGCATGGTCCCGCCTCGTCGGCGACGCCTGTGCCGTAGTGGAAGCACTTCGCAAAATCGCCTGTGCCGCCTGCAAAATCCCAGCGGCGCAACGCGGTCCTATTTTCCGTCTCAGTCTCGCTGGATTTGTCGCGTGCGGATTTGCGGAGTGTGTCCCACGCCCTCGCCATTTCGTCGCCGCTGAGGCGGTGCAGCGCGGGCCATGCGTGGAGCGGGTTTGCAAAATCACGTTCGGCATCGCCGCGTGCGGCGAGCCATTCCTTTTCCGATGCACCCGCGGACAGAGCGCGATGTGCCTCGCGTGCGGCGCTGAGTTCGCGCGTGAGCGATTCGTGCTGCGCGCGTTCCACGGGAGTGAGTGCCTTTGCGAGTTCGGCGGCCCGAATCGCAGTGGCGTCTGGGCCGGAGCGGAAGGAGGCGAGCAGTTCACCGGGCGTGAGTGCGCGATCGTAAAGGCGTGCCTCCTCGATTTCCCCGGCGAGAAATGCCTTGCCGCCGTTCAGGTGCCGCCTGCCGAGCAGGATGTGCGCGCTGCCTGCGGCGAATGCGATGGGGCTTTCCGTCGGCGATTTCCACGGCTGGCCGTAGGGCGCGCCGTTGCGGAAAAGCGCGATGGTTCCGTCCGGGCGATAGACTGCGGCGACGTGGACGAGTTCGCCGGGCTGCGCTGCCTCGGGCGGACCACCCGCATTTTGCGAGCGGTGGAAATTGTTGCTGCCGGCAACCCAGTGCAGCGCCTCCTTTTCGGCGAAAACAATGGAGTCGAAGACACCGCCCTTCGCGTCCTCGATGGTGATGACTCCGCCGCCGCGCTGTTCGAGCGTCGCCAGGCTCACCCATGCTTCGAGTGTCCGCTCGCGGAGATCCTGTGAAAGGGGAGCAGAGCGGAGGAATGCGTCCTTGCCGTTCAGCACGAGGCGCCCGCCGCGGATTTCTGCGCCGCCGATCAACTCGCCATGAAGCGTGCCGACGGAGTCGCGTGCGCTGCCGTCGAATGACCAGCGTGAGATCGGATGCAGCGCGAGCGACGCCTTTTGCCCGTCCTGCTTTTTCACGAGTCGTTCGGTGGCTGTCTGATCCAGTGTAGCGATCTGCTTTTCGAGTGCGGTGACTTTTTCCGCGGCAGCAGCGGTGCGGGGATCGGGCTCGATTTCGGCGAGGAGGCGCGTGGCGATGCGGTGCGGCTCGCCTTTCCATGCTTCGAAAAGTGCGGCACGTATTTTTTCCTTTAGCGCGGTGAGTTCGGCTTTGTTCTTCGCGAGCAGTTCCGGTGGATCGATCGTGATCATCGCGGGGCGGCTGCTCTCGAAGATGCCGGCGAGGGCGTAGTAGTCGCGCTGGCTGATGGCGTCGAACTTGTGATCGTGGCAGCGCGCGCACGAGACGGTGAGCCCTTGGAATGCCTTCATCGCGACGTCAATCTGGCTGTCGGTCACTTTCACCTGCTCGTCGCGCGTGTCCACGGGCTGGAAGCCGTGCTCGACGAAGCGCAGGTGCGCGATGCCGAGGATGCTTTCGTTGAACTGCTCATCGCGATTCCAGCGCGGATTCGGAATGAGATCGCCCGCGAGGTGCTCGCGGATGATCTGGTTCACGGGGACGTCGGCGTTCAGCGCGCGAATGAGGTAGTCGCGGTAGCGCCACGCCTCGGGGATTTCCGGGTCGCCCTCGCTGCCGTGCGAATCGGCGTAGCGCACGAGGTCCATCCAGTGCCGCGCCCAGCGTTCGCCGAAACGCGGGCTTTGCAGCAGGCGATCGGCTGCGTGCTCGATGGCATTTGCGCGATGCGACGAGGAGGGGGCGAAGGGGAGAGCGGGCGAGGGGGAGAGGTGATCTTCTTTCTCCCTCTCTCCTGCTCGCCTTGTCGCCCCCTCTTCGCCTGTTGCGGAAAATTCGCGCACGAAATCCTCAACCTCTTCCGCACTCGGCGGCAGTCCGGTGAGCGCGAATGTGAGCCGGCGAATGAGCGTGCGCGGGTCCGTGTCGGCGGCTGGCGTGAGGCTGTGCTCCTCCATTTTCGCGAGTAGAAAATAATCCACCGGATGCTCCGACCATGCCTCGTTTTTCACCGCGGGCGGCTGCGGCTTTTGAATCGGCTGGAGGCTCCACCAGGTCTTGCGGTCGGCGAGCAGTTTTTCCCATGGTACGGCGGTGCCGGCCTTTGGCGGTTCGTCGCGCGGATCGGGGGCACCGAGCGCGATCCATTTTTCCAAGTCGGCGATCGATGCATCGCTGAGCTTCGGGCGCTTCTCCGGCATCTTCAGATCCGGGTCTTCGTGGCGGATGGACTTTATGAGGAGGCTCTTCGCGGGCTGGCCGGGGACGATGGCTTCACCGGAGTCGCCGCCTTTTTTCCAACCGTCGCGGTAGTCGAGCCGCAGGCCGCCCTTCTGCTTTTTCGCGTCGTGGCACTCGTAGCATTCACTCGCGAGCACGGGGCGAATCTTCTTTTCAAAAAACTCGGCGTGCTCTGGTGTCAGCGTCGTCGCGGCGGCTGCGGTCGAAAACGTGACCGCAAACACGGCGCTGTTTGCGAGGAGGAGAAGAGATGGCGTGCGTGCGGGGTGCATCGTGCGGATTTCAAATGAATCCTGTGCGCACGGAAATGAAAGGGGCGGGAGCAGGAATTCAGATTGCCCGCCTCCTTCCGTCGGCGCCTACTTCAGTAGCGCGGGACGGATTCGTCCACGAGGGCGGACCATGCATCTATGCCGCCGCCGAGATTTGTCACATCGGTGAAGCCCTGGCTCAGGAGCCAGGCGGCGGCGCGTGCGGAGCGGGCGCCGTGATGGCATTGCATGAGCAGTGGCTGCGATTTGTCCGTGAGATGTTGCAATGCGACATCCGGCCACTGCGTGAGCGGCAGCAGTTCCGCGCCGGTGATTTTTGCGACAGCCCATTCGTCCTCCTCGCGCACATCGATCAGGCGTGGCGGCTTTTCGCCACCGAGAAGCTTTGCGGCGTCCGTGACGGAAATTTCCGGGACGGCGCTCATGGAGCGATGCTCACCGGCGTGCCGAGATCGACATTGCGGAAAAATGTCTCGGCCATGAAGCCGGGCATGCGGATGCAGCCGTGCGATGCGGGATAGCCGGGGAGGAATCCCTCATGCATTCCCACGCCGCCCTGCACGCGCATGAAGAAGGGCATTTTCGCGCCGTCGTATTTTGCGCCTTTCGGCATTGGATCCTTGTTGCGATCGACGTCCTTCTGGATGACTTCGCCGGTCTTCGCGTCCACGTAGTCGCCGAAGCGCGAGGAGACATGGTCGCGGTCCTTCTGCTGGATTTTGAAGGTGCCGTGCGGCGTGCCGAAGCCCTCGCGCCCGGTCGAGAGGATCGATATTCCGACGAGTTGGTCGCCCTTGTAAAAATACGCCTTCTGCTCACCGAGGCGGATGGCGATGCGCGGAGATCCGGCGGCGTGGTCGCCGTCCCAATACGACGCGTTGTCGTAGTTCATCCGCTTTTCGTTCGCGGCCAGCTTGCCGGCTGCGGTGCGGCGCCCGCCGAGATACACCGTGTCGGTGCTGAATCGGGGATCAGTGGCGCACCCTGCGAGCAGGGCGGTGAGTGTGATGGCGAATCCGGTTACTTTCATTGCGAGACTGAGCGGGCGGGCGGAAATATAGAGGTGTGCCGCTGTCGTCAAGTGCTCAGCAGTTGAGCACGCCAACGCAGCGCGGTTGAGCGAGGGTCGCACGAATGCCGGCGTTTTGCTGAGGAATTATTCGGGAAGACACCGCGCGGGCTTGCGCGTGCTGGCGATGGGCGCTTCATTCGTGGCCTTATGTCCAATTCGCTCTGGGAACGCTTTCAGAAATTTTACACGGCAGACGAGGAACTCGGCGTGTCGCTCGATGTGAGCCGGGTGCGTTTCGACGACGCATGGCTCGCGGGGATGGAGTCGGCGGCGCAGAATGCCTTCGCGGCGATGGATGCGCTGGAAAAGGGGGCGATCGCGAATCCCGATGAGAAGCGGATGGTCGGGCATTACTGGCTGCGCACGCCGGAGATCGCTCCGAACGATGAGCTGCGCGAGGAGATCGTGACGTGCTATGCGAACATCAAGGAGTTCACGATGCGGACGCATCAGAGCGAGAAATTCATGGACGTGCTGGTGGTCGGCATCGGCGGTTCGGCGCTCGGGCCGCAGTTCGTCGCGGATGCGCTCGGGACTTCGGAAGACCGGATGCGGCTGCACTTTTTCGACAACACGGATCCGGACGGGATCGATCGCACGCTGGCGACTCTGCAACACCGGCTGGATCACACGCTGGTCATCACCATTTCCAAAAGCGGCGGCACGCCGGAGACGCGCAACGGGATGCTGGAAGCGGAGGCGGCGTATGCGAAGGCGGGGATTGATTTCGCGTCGCACGCGGTCGCGGTGACGGGTGTCGGTTCGCCGCTCGACAAATATGCGACGGAGAAAAAGTGGATCGCGCGTTTCCCGATGTGGGACTGGGTGGGCGGGCGCACGTCCGTGATGAGTGCGGTGGGCCTGCTGCCGCTGGCGCTGCAGGGGCTCGAGATCGGCGGAATCATCGAGGGCGCTTCGCTGATGGACGAGTGGACGCGCAGCACCGAGACGCGGAAAAATCCCGCGATGATGCTCGCGCTGAGCTGGCATTTCGCCGGCGGCGGCAAAGGGGCGAAGGACATGGTCGTGCTGCCCTACAAGGATCGCCTCGCGCTTTTCTCAAAGTATCTCCAGCAGCTCGTGATGGAGAGCCTCGGCAAGAAGCTCGATCTCGACGGGAAGGAAGTTCACCAGGGCATCGCGGTGTACGGCAACAAGGGCTCGACCGACCAGCACGCCTACGTGCAGCAGCTCCGCGACGGCGTGAACAATTTCTTTGCGACCTTCATCGAGGTGCGCAAGGCGCGCTCGGTGCCGGGGATCGAGGTGGAGCCGGGCGTGACGGCGGGCGACTATTTGCAGGGCTTCCTGCGCGGCACGCGGCACGCGCTTTACGAAAGTGGGCGCGACAGCGTGACGCTGAGCGTCCCCGAGGTGTCGCCGAAGATCGTCGGTGCGATCATCGCTCTCTATGATCGTGCGGTGGGATTCTACGCGACGCTGGTGAACATCAACGCGTATCACCAGCCGGGTGTGGAGGCGGGCAAGAAGGCCGCGGCCGCCGTGCTCGCGCTTCAGCTCAAGGTGCGCGCCGCACTGGGCGCGGAGGCGAAGACCACGGTGCAGATCGCGCAGGCGATCGGCGAGGATGCGGAGGCGGTCTTCCACGCGCTCACACACCTCGCTGCCAATGATGCGAAGGTGCGCGCCACGGCCGGCGCTCCGGGCGAGCGCACTTTTTCACTCGTCTGAGTTGCGCCGCATTTCCGAATCCTGATGCGACGATTTGCGAAGGTACTGGCCGAGATCGAATCCGGCCTAAAATCCGGGGGCAGCTATGATTTTGATACGCGCGTGGCCGCGTACCGGAAGGCGCTGGCCGTGGAGGAAAAGTGGCTGGAGCTGCAGCACCGCAGGGTGAAAGGAGGCATCGAGGTCGGGCACCTGCGTGCGGACACGATCGATGATTTCACCTGCCATCTCATGGTTGCCGCGGTGGAGCATTTGCGGACGCAGGGCATCAGGCCGCCGAAGCTCACGCTCATGGCCATCGGCGGCTACGGCCGGCGGGAACTGAATCCCAAGAGTGATGTGGACATCGCCTTTCTGCACGCGGGCAGGACGCGCCTGCCCGAGGGAGTCGAGGCTGTGGTGACGGATGTGCTGAATGTGCTTTTTGCGTGCGAGTTCACGCCGGGCCATTCCACGCGGAATCTCAGCGAGACGATCGCGGAGGCGAACAAGGAGATGCAGTCCAAGACCGCGATGCTCGAAGCGCGGTTGCTCTGGGGGGACAGGGAGCTGTTCGAGGCGTTCCAGGAAAAATTTGTGAAGGCGTGCGTGGACAAGCATACCGAGGAATACCTCGCTGCACGTGTGGCGGATCAGGCGGCGCGGCACTCGAAATACGGCCAGACGGTGTACATGCAGGAGCCGAACGTGAAGAATGGCTGCGGCGGACTGCGCGATTTCCAGAACCTGCTTTGGATGGCGTATTTCAAATACCGGGCCCGCACGACGGCTGATCTGGTCAAAAAGAAATATCTCAACGAGACGGAGGAGCGGGAGTTGGAGCGGGCTTACGATTTTATTTTCCGCCTGCGCACGGAGCTTCACTACATCACGGGGCGGCATGTGGACGTGATCCTTGTCGGCAACCAGAAGGATCTCGCGGACAAGCTGGGGTACAGGGAAAAATTCCCCGACGTGCTGCGGCGCACTGAGGCGCTGATGCGCGACTACTACAGTCACGCGCGCGCGATTTACGAGCTGACGGAACTCGTCTCCGAGCGGCTTGCGCTGCCGACCGTGGAGGACAAGAAGCCCGGCGGCCTGTTCCGCTTCCTGCCGTTCCGCAATGCCGCGAAGAAGAAGCGCGAGGAGTTCGACGGCTTCATCGCGAGCGGAGGGCGAATCACCTATCGCGACCGGCAGATTTTCAAGGAGGACAGTGCGCGCATGATGCGGCTTTTCCAGCACGTGCAATTGCGCGGCCTGCGCATCAGCCCGGAGCTGCGGCAGCTCGTGCGGCGGCGGCTGAAGTATCTCGATAATACGTTCCGTTACCTGAAGGTGAACCGCGAGGTGTTCTCGAGCATCCTTCGCAAGAAGGGGCAGGTGGGCCACATCCTGCATGCGATGCACCGCGTGGATTTTCTCGGGCGGTGGATGCCGGAATTCGGAAATCTCACGGCACTCGTGCAGCACGAGTATTTCCATCGTTACACGGTGGATGAGCACACGCTCGTGTGCGTGGAAAAACTCGACAGCCTGCTCGATACGGAGGAGCCGCGGCACCAGGGCTACCGTGAGCTTTTTGAGAAGCTCGGAGATCCTTACGTGCTCTACCTTTCGATCCTTCTGCACGACACGGGCAAGGCTGCGAACAGCCGGCACCACGCCATCGAGAGCACGATCAACGCGCAGAAAGTGGCGCGCCGGCTCCAGCTCACTCCGGAGCAGCGGAAGATGCTCATTTTTCTCGTGGACAACCACGACCTGATGTCGCGCACCGCGAGGCAGCGCGACCTTTCCGATTCGGCGACGATCGAGAGTTTTGCGGGGATGGTGCTGCATCAGGCAAATCTCGACGCGCTGATGCTGCTCACCGTCGCGGACGGTCTCGGTGTCGGCGATGACAAGATATGGAATGCCTGGACGGAGTCGCTCGCGTGGCAGCTTTACCGCGAGGCTTCGCGCTGTCTCGGCGACAGCGAGGGCTTCCGCAAGCAGCGCCATGTCGAGCGGCAGGCGCTCCGGGAGACGGTGGCCGAGCGGCTGCCGGCGGATTATGCGGTGGAGATCGAAGCGCACTTTGCATCCCTGCCGGAACGCTATTTCCAGACGCACAAGCCCGAGGAAATCGTCGCGCACCTGAAGCTCATGCGGGAGTTTCTTGAAAAGCATTTCGCAACGGAGGAGGGGACGCTCGCGCCAGTCGTGCGCTGGGTGCCGCGGCCGAATGCCGGGCACAGCGAGCTGTGGGTCTGCACCTGGGACCGGCACCAGTTGCTCGCACGCATTTCCGGTGCGCTCGCGGCGAATGAACTGAGCATCCTCAGCGCGGACATCTACACGCGGCACGACGGGCTCGTGCTCGATATTTTCCGAGTGACGACGCCGCGCTTTCAGGCCGTGGATGACGAGCGCGACATGCAGCGGGTGGCGAAACTGCTGAACGAGGCGCTGATGGTGGAAAGCTACGATTTTGCGCCATTGCTCGCGAAGCGCCTGCGCCGCGTACAGACGTGGGAGCGCACGCTCGATTTCCCCGCGCGCATGACCATTCATCCGGACAGCAATCCGCACTTCACCGTCGTGGACATCGCCGCGCCGGACCGCATCGGCCTGCTCTACGAAATCCTCCGTGCCGTGAGCGACGCGAAATTCCTCATCGCCGCCGCGCGCATCACCACGGAGAAAGGCGCGGCCATTGACAGCTTTTACATCACCGACCTCGATGGCGGGCGCGTGACCTCCGCGTGGCAGATTCACGAGCTGAATTCCGCCCTGCGAAAGATCCTCGAACAGCGTCCCGCTGCGACCTCCGCTTGACGCGACTCGCAATGACCCGTATCTCCGCCGCCTGCCAAGCGTGAACCACCACAAACCGAAACACGAGTGCGGCGTCTTCGCCGTGTTCGGTCATAAAAACGCGGCGGAGCTGACCTATTACGGCCTCTTCGCCCTTCAACACCGCGGCCAGGAGAGCGCGGGTATCGTCACAGCCGGCGTGTCCGGATCACAGTTTATCCGCCATGTGGACATGGGGCTCGTCTCGCAGGTCTTCAAGGCACCCGACCTCGACCGCCTGCAGGGCACGCGCGCCATCGGCCACGTGCGCTA